>JAZUOE010000124.1:0-21685 GCA_045604505.1 Ruminiclostridium sp.
ACTTTTCGTGCAAAATAAGCAACTTTTATCTTTATTTTTCTCCAAATCTATAATTTTAGATAACCTTTTCACACAAAAATTCATCTGCAGCACCTATTATATTCGTCAAACACGATATTGCAAATATTATAATAATATGGTATAATCAAATCTGTATCGTTAAAAAGGAGGCGGCGCAATGAAGGAGTTTTTCTACATACTTCGTCTTGTATTCGGAGCAATCGGCTTTTTTCTGCTCTTCATACTGGATTTTTTGTGCATTTTTACAGCGCTGCTGCTTTTTTCCGTCGGTCTTATAGTATTTCCCGCCTCAATTCTTGGTATGCTTGATATTTTAGTAATTACCACAGATTTAGGACTTCCTGTGCTTATGGCAGGAGGACTGGGTTCAGCCCTGCTGGGTGCTGGTCTAGGACTTTCGGCGGTGTTTTTCAGCCGTTTTTGCGTATATAAGCTCCGTTATTTCCGTAAAGGCACTCAGTGGAAGAAAAGGCGGCTTTACTATGAATAAATTGAAGAAAATCACAATATTTCTTATCGCTGTGGGAATACTTTCCGTAGCAGCCGCAGTGATTATGCAGCTTTTCACACCATTAGGCAGGTTTCATAAGGTTCCGTCCGAAGGTGCAGAGTATTTTGAAAATGTCCGTGAAATCGTGATTGTCAGCGGTAATATGCCGGTTACTGTGGGATATGGCGACAGCGAAGAGTGTGAAGTCAGCTGGGTTTCTGAATTGCCTCTTATTATGAATTGCGATGATGCAGGAGTTTTACGTGTAACACAGGACGACAGCTTTTCACTTTCCCTTTTTTCAAGGAGCAGTGAAAATTTTGGTATTGCCCTTAAAATTCCACGCAAAAGCTATGGAAGAATAAGCCTTGCAGCTAGTGGCGGCAGAATTTCCGTTCAGGACGATATATCTGCAGAGGTTTTGGAAGTATCCACAAAAACAGGCGATATATATGTTTTCGGGGCAAATCAGCGCACAAAAATCAAATCAAACGGCGGCGATATAATCGCATATATAAATTCCCTTGAGGGTGATATGTCTATAAGCGGCGGCAAGGGTGACATTTGTGTAAACGTTCCGCCTGAGTTATCATTCTTTATGGAATTTTCAACCGACAGCGGAAGTTGTACAACAGAGGGCTTTCCCGAAGATTTAACAGGACGCAAAGGTGATGCCGCAATTTTAAGCGGAAAAGGCGGCATAAATCTTAAAATAAATACAACAAGCGGAAATCTTAAACTTATTTCAGACATAAAAAGACCGCCTGTAAATTAAAGAAAAGGACAAAACTATGCTTTCAGTAATAATTCCTGCATATAATGAACAGGAGAATATCGAAAAAACAGCGGAAACAATATACGAAATTCTTTCCGACAGCAAAATAGAATGTGAAATAATGTTTGTGGACGACGGCTCAAAAGACAGCACATGGGAAATCATCAGCCGTATTTCAGAAGAAAA
The DNA here is from genome assembly GCA_045604505.1 of Ruminiclostridium sp. GTDB lineage: Bacteria > Bacillota > Clostridia > Oscillospirales > Ruminococcaceae > Ruminiclostridium_E. The sequence continues at coordinate 1,473 of JAZUOE010000124.1, forward strand.
CCCTGCCGTGCGCGGATTGAAATTCTCACGTAATTTTGGTAAGGAAGGTGCGATTTTTGCAGGATTAAAAGCCTGTGACGGCGACGCGGCTGTAGTTATCGACTGCGATTTACAGCACCCACCGGAGCTTATTCCCGAAATGGTTAAGCTTTGGGAGCAAGGCTTTGAAGTTGTAGAGGCAGTTAAGGCAAGTAGAGGAAAAGAGGGTATAATTTACAAGACCCTTGCAAAAAGCTTTTACCGTCTTATGAAAAACTCTGCAGACGTAAACCTTGACCGTGCTAGTGATTATAAGCTAATGGACAGAAAGGTTATTGACGCACTGAATGATATGCCTGAACGTCTTACGTTTTTCAGAGCATTATCAAGCTGGGTAGGATTTAAGACAGCGCAGCTGGAGTTTCATGTTGCTCCCCGAAATGCCGGAACAACCAAGTGGAATTTTAAAAAGCTGGTGAAATTTGCTATAAATAATATCACAAGCTTTACAAATCTTCCTTTGCAGATAATAACAGGCGCAGGTGTGATTTTCCTCGTATTTGCTCTTATTTTCGGAATACAGACCCTTGTAAGATATTTTTCGGGAACTTCAGCAGAGGGCTTTTCGACAGTAATACTGCTGATACTTATAACAGGTGCCTTTATAATGCTGGGCTTAGGTGTAATCGGCTATTACATGGCTAAAATTTACGAGGAAATAAAATTCCGTCCTCGATATATAGTTTCCATAGACACAAAAAATAATAAGGAGCAGAAAAAATGAGCGTTGTAAAAAAATATGCCGGATACGCAAAGACGGGACTTAAGCGCTTTTTCATAACTGATTTTCAATTCCCTCTTTCTTTTGGCATACCCTGTTTTATACTTCTTTTGTCTTACTTTATCTTCGGGGTTTATCCTTTTGGAGATGAGTCGGTACTTTCCCTTGACTTAAACGGTCAGTATGTATACTACTACGATTATATGTATGACGTTTTTGCAGGAGAAGAAAGCGTATTTTATTCCTGGAGCCGAAACCTTTCAGGTGAATTTATGGGAATTATCGGCTACTATTTAGGCAGTCCCTTTAATTTCCTTGTATGGATGTTCCCTCGCAATATGATAACTGAGGGCTTACTCACAATGATGGTAACAAAGGTTGGCGCAATCGGTCTTTGTGCGTCAATATATTTAAGTCGTGGCAGAGGTTACCGCCCTCTTACCTGTATTGTTTTTGCGTCAAGCTATGCCCTTTGCTCCTACACAATGGTTCAGACTATGAACCCTATGTGGCTGGACGGTGTAATGATACTGCCCTTAGTGGTTTATGGTATAGAAAAGCTTATTGATGAGGGTAAGTTTGTAATGCTGACAATATCCCTTGTTTACGCATTCGTTACTTGTTTTTATATAGGCTTTATGATTGCTATTTTCTCAGCAATTTATTTTCTTTACTACTGCGTTGCCTCTCATAAAGAAGGACTTCACCGCCTTTTTATCGGCAGAGGGGTGTTATTCACGGTAGTTGCCCTAGTTTCGGCAATGATTTCCTGCTATATGCTCATTCCCGTGTATAACTCCCTTTCCTACGGAAAGTTTGACTTCTCTGAGCCTGATTACAGCACCGTTTACACAAATTTTGACCTTATAGAAATGCTGGATAAAATGTTCCCGCTGACTTATGACACTGTAAGAATGTCGGGACTTCCCTTTATTTATTGCGGTACAATCGTTCTGCTTATGCTCCCCTGCTATTTCTTTATGAAGAAAATAAGAGGGCGTGACAGAATATCTGCGGCGGCGGTTATTTCTGTAATTTGTGTTTCGATGTGGATTTGTCAGGTGGATATGCTTTGGCATGGCGGACAGTTACCTAACTGGCTCCCCTATCGTTACAGCTTTATGCTTTCATTCCTTATGATACGTTTTTCCGCAGAGGCATTCGACAACATTCAGGAAATACGCAAAAAGCATATTGCAGGAATTGCAGTTGCATGGTTCGGTGTACTGCTCCTTATTGAGAAAGCGGATAACTATCTTGAGGACATCAGCCGTGATACAATGGATAGCTTACAGGTAATTCTTCCTGCTATGTTTATTCTTCTTGTAATTGCAGCAACAGTGATACAGCTTAAGGATAAGCTGAACAGAAAGTCAATGTGCATTGTCTTTACTGTGGTTATTTCTGCAGAAATATTTGCAAATACCTTTGTACAGCTGCTCAGACAGGACTGGGATATTGTATATTCAACCCGCCCTTCTTATGTGGACGTTATTGTGCCAACAAGAGAAGTGGTTGATGAAATAAAGGCAGAAGATGAGGGCTTCTATCGTATTGAAAAATCATATCACAGAACTGTAAATGACCCTATGGCGGCGGGAATGTACGGACTTTCTCACAGCTCTAGTACCCTTAACGCAAAGCCTATTGAGTTACTTTCAAGGCTTGGTTTCTCTGCAAGAAGTCACTATACACGTTCTTCAGGCGGCACAGAAATTACCAACAGCCTTATGGGTGTAAAATACATTCTTTCCTGCGAGGAAAACAGCACAGCAAATATCAAATCAAAGGAAGATATTACCGTAACCGAAAACGAGTTTGCAATGCCTATTGCTTATCTTGTTGATAATGACGTTGAAGATTTAGAGCTTTCTGCTACTGAACCTCTTGCAAATCAGAATGAACTTCTGATGACAATGCTGCACGGCACACGAGTTATCAGCGACGAAACACAGGAGAGAGAATATTTCTCCCGAATTATTGATGATGTTGATTTAGAACTGACTAACGTAACACAGGGCAAGACAACCGACGGTCACCACAGCTTTAAACAAAAGCAGGAGGGCTTGAACACTGAAATTGTCTATACCTTTGAAATGCCTGAAACCTCTGCGCTTTATATGTACCTGCCTTCTAAGTATGAGAGAACAGTAAACGTATGGCTTAACAGAGAAACTTTTCTTGGCACCTATTTTGAGGGTGACAACAACAGTATTATGAAAATCGGTGATTTTGAGGCAGGAGAGAGTGTTACAATCGGACTTACTCTTACACGTTCTGACCTTTATTTCCGTGAGGCGCAGTTCCTCTACTGTGACGCAGAGTCAATTTCTGCTGACTTAGGCGAACTTAAGGCAAGAAACAGCGAAACCGTTGTTGAGCGAACAACCCCCACAAAGCTGACTATTACAGTAAATGCGGGAGCGGAGGATATGCTGTTTACTACAATCCCTGTTGAAAAGGGCTGGACAGTTAAGGTTGACGGCATAGAAACTGAATATGTTGAGCTTTTAGACGCACTTATCGGTGTACCGCTAACTGAAGGACAGCACACAATTGAAATGTCCTTTATGACCGCAGGTTATCCTATGGCTTTGATAATCACCGGAGCAGGTATTGCGATTTTTGCGGCAATGATTATTTTAGAAAAGGTAATTATCAGCAAGAAAAAGGAAAAGGCTGATGATACCGAAATTGATGACACAGATGAATAAATGGTGAAAAATGGAGTATTTTTTAAACACGGCACGGCAGATTGAAGAATATCATGCCGTAGCCAAGCACAACGGAGGGCTGCCTGTAATGCTCACAGGGCTCTCCCACATACACAAGGCGCACTTTTTAGCGGCACTTTCAGGGGAGGACGGCTTTACACCTCCTCTTATTGTGCTGTGTGATACAGAGGGTGAATGCGTCCGTATGTGCAGTGATATAAATACAATGACAGGAAAGGAAACCGCTCTTGTTTATCCCGCAAAGGATATTCTGCTGGGCGAAGTAGATTCCTCTTCACGCGAGTATGAGCATAAAAGACTGGGCGTACTGTATCGTATGTGTATGGGAGAAACACCTGTTGTCTGTGCAACCCCTGAGGCTGCCTCACAGCTGACAATTTCCCGTGAAACGCTATTGTCCCATGCTATTACTATAACAAACAGCAGCACAATAAAGCTGCAGGAAACAATAGAAAAGCTTATTGCTTTAGGCTACAGCCGTTGTGACCAGATAGAGGGTGTATCGCAGTTTTCGGTAAGAGGTTCCATTTTTGACATTTACCCTGTAAATTTTCCTCTGCCTGTAAGAATTGAGCTGTGGGACGAGGACGTTGACAGCATTTCTACTTTTGATATAGAAACTCAGCGCAGAATTGACACAATAAAGAAAATAACCGTTGCTCCTGCAATGGAAATTCTTTTTGAAAGCAATCTTGCTTTTTCTGACAAGCTGACAGCCTTTTCTTCAAAAATAAGAGGCAAACACGCTGACACAGTAAAAAGAAATATTGCAAAGGATATAGAAAAGCTTGAAAACGGTATTATGCCCGATTGCGACAAGTACATTCCCCTTTGCTATGATAAGGAAACCAGCCTTTTTGATTACGCACAAAGGGTTATTATCTGTGAAAACTCTGCTTGTAACGAAAGTTTTAAGGCTGCATTGGCACAGCATAACGAGGATATAAAGCTATTGCTTGAGGAAGGCATTCTCTGCAAAGGTCTTGACCGCTATATGCTCTCTAAAGCTGAATATAGTGCAGTTATTGAAGAAAAGATACACGCTTACTTTGATAATTTTATGAGAGGAAATGATATAAAGCTCTCTAAACTTATAAATGTTTCAGCAGGTCAGGTTGCCCCCTGGAGCGGCGAATACAAGTATCTGTTAGAAGAATTAAAATCTTATATGAATGCAAATTACAGCGTTATTGTATTTGCGGGTACAGAAAAGGGCGGTAAAATTCTCGCTGAGGATTTACGGTCAGACGGAATAGCGGCAGATTATTCCGACTCCCCCAAAAAGCTGTACGCAAAGAGGGTATATATTACAAAAGGCGTTCTTTCTTCGGGCTACAACTATGCAGAATCAAAATTAGCGGCAATTTCCCACACTGCTGTCAGCACTGTAACAAGAGAAAAACCAAAACGCAAAAAGGCAGAGATTATAAACTCTCTTACGGATATTTCTATAGGTGATTTAGTTGTACACACCAGCTATGGCATTGGTGTTTTTGAGGGTGTTCAAAAACTCACGCAGGATAAAATCAGCAAAGACTATATAAAAATACGCTATGCAGGTACAGATGTACTTTATGTGCCGGTAACACAGCTTGATTTAATTTCACGATATATCGGCAGTGGCGATATAAATACTGTAAAGCTCTCAAAAATGAATAGCGACCAATGGCAAAAGGCTAAAACCAAAGCAAAGGCTGCTGCAAAGGAAATGGCGGCGGAACTTATTCAGCTTTACGGCAAAAGAATGAAAAGCAAGGGCTTTGCTTTCTATCCTGACGGCGCTGAGCAGACGGATTTTGAAAATCACTTCAACTATGTTGAAACCGATGACCAATTAAGATGTATTGCGGAAATAAAACGTGATATGGAGTCGGAAAGACCTATGGAAAGACTCCTTTGCGGTGATGTTGGCTTTGGAAAAACTGAAGTTGCGCTCCGTGCGGCATTTAAGTGTGTTATGAGCGGAAAGCAATGCGCACTTCTTTGTCCCACAACCGTACTGGCATGGCAGCATTATCAGACTATACTTAAGCGAATGGGAGATTTCCCGGTAAACGTTGACCTGCTTAGCCGTTTCCGTACACAGAAGGAAATAAAAAAGACTATTGAAAAGCTTAAGTCAGGCACAGTAGATATTGTAGTCGGCACTCACAGACTTGTTCAGGACGATATAGGTTTCAGAAGTCTTGGACTGGTGATAATTGATGAAGAACAGCGTTTCGGTGTTGCTCATAAGGATAAGTTCAAGGAAATGTTTGCGGGAGTTGATATTCTCACCCTTTCTGCAACCCCTATCCCGCGTACCCTTAACATGGCAATGTCGGGAATACGTGACATGAGTGTTATCGAAACTCCCCCTCAGGACAGGCAGCCTGTTACAACCTACGTTATTGAGCATAACGAGGGTGTTATTGCACAGGCAATAAATAAGGAGTTAAGAAGAAACGGTCAGGTTTATTACATTCATAACCGCATTGAAAGTATTGTGCAGTGTGCGGCTCAGATACACGCTCTTGTGCCGGAGGCAAGAATTGGTATTGCTCACGGAAAAATGGAAGAAGACGAGTTGCTGGAAGTATGGCGAAAGCTGCTTGAACATGAAATAGATGTGCTTGTTTGCACAACCCTTATTGAAACAGGCGTAGACGTACCTAACTGCAATACCCTTATTATTGAAAATGCTGACTATATGGGACTTGCACAACTGCATCAATTAAGAGGCCGTGTAGGTAGAACAAACCGCCGTGCTTTTGCCTATTTCACTTTCAGACGAGGAAAAACTCTCAGTGAAATTGCTACAAAGCGACTTGACGCAATCAGGGAGTTTACCCGCTTTGGTTCAGGTTTCAGAATTGCAATGCGTGACCTTGAAATCAGAGGTGCAGGTTCGATTTTAGGCTCAAGTCAATCAGGGCATCTTTCAGCGGTAGGCTATGATATGTATATAAAACTGCTGGACGAGGCAGTAAAGGAAGAACGAGGAGAGGCAGCGGAAATTAAGCCGGAATGCCTTGTAGACGTTAAGATTGACGCATTTATCCCCGAAAGCTATATTTCAAATCAGGCACAGAGAATAAGCTGCTACAAGAGGATTGCTCTCATAAGAAATGAAGATGACGCTTATGATGTGACAGATGAACTTATTGACCGTTATGGTGAACCGCCTAAGCCTGTTCATGGGCTTATTGAGGTAGCTCAGCTAAGAAACCTTGCTCAGAATGTAGGAATTACCGAAATAATTCAGAACAAGGACGGTATCTGTTTCTACATTGAAAACGTTGATATTCAGCGGATAGGAAAGCTGAATGCCAAGCTAAACGGCAGACTCAACTTAAACCTTATGGGAAGAAACAGTATGAGGATTGCCCCTCAAAAGGACGAAACACCCCTTGCTCTTATGAGAACAGTGTTAGAGGGGTTACAGGACGAAGAGTAAAGAAAGGAAAAAATTATGAGCTTTTCAGAAAAATTCAACAACGCAATGAGCAGCCTTGACTCAACCCTTGAAAAGGCATCAGATAAGGCACAGGCTGCAATTGAGGAACATCTTACAGAAGAGAAGAAAGCAGAATATAAGGAAAAGGCGAAAAAGGCAGTTAGTGCCGCAGATGAGGGTCTTACAAAGCTGGGTAACAGCATTGGCGAGGGCATCAATAATTTATTTGGCAGCAAGAAATAAACGCCAAACAAAGGAAAGGAAGATAAAAAATGTCCGTATTTGACATTTTAGATAAGCTGAAAACAGAAAGAGAACCTATGGTGACGGGTAGTGTTGAGTATATAGTTTGCGGCTTGGGAAATCCCGGCACACAATATGAAAACACCCGTCATAATGCAGGTTTTATGGCAATTGACACCATAGCGAAAGAACTCAACACAGACGTTAAAAAGCTGAAATTCAAATCTCTTACTGCTGATGTAATGTTTGGCGGTGTGCGTTGTATTTTAATGAAACCCACCACATTTATGAACAACAGCGGTGAGGCAGTGCGAGAGGCACTTTCATTTTACAAGCTCCCCCCTGAGCGTCTTATTGTAATTTATGATGATATTTCTATGGACGTGGGCAGAACCCGAATCAGGCGAAAGGGAAGTGATGGGGGACATAATGGCATAAAAAGCATTATCCTCTGTACAAACAGCGATAATTTCCCACGCATTAAAATCGGCGTGGGCGCAAAGCCACACCCTGATTATAACCTTGCAGACTGGGTGCTTTCTCCTTTTTTAAAGGAACAGGCTGAATCGCTGGAGGCGGCATTATCAAATTCTGCAAAGGCTGCACAGCTTATGGTACAGGACAAAACTGATGAGGCAATGAATAAATATAATAAGTAAAGCTGCGGTTAATTACCTATATTTTCACTTGACTATGAAAAGTGGGGGTAGTATAATTATGCTGTACCTTTAAAATATGAAAGGAGAAGGATAATGGCGGAAAAGAAGAAAAAGGCAAAAAAAGAAACTATAAAACCTTTAAAGCCTGTTTTTGCCACCGCAAATGTAATATATTCAGCCATTTTCTTCGGTGGAATTGCTGTAGCAATGCTGGTGTTACCCCGCCCTGAGGAGTCACTTATAGAGCAGCGCAAACTTGCAGAATTCCCCGAATTTACATACGAAGATTTTATAGACGGAAAATACACAGAGGGTATTGCCGAATTTTTCAATGATACAGTCCCCTACCGAGATGACATAAAAAAGATTGCGGCAGGGATAAAAAGTGCTTATGGTTTACAGCTTGACGGTGAGGAAATTCACGGACAGTTGGTTGCTATAACAGAGGAAAGCGAAGAAACACCCGAAGAGCTGCCTGTAGTTGCGCCTGTCACAAGTGCTACAACATCAGCTTTTGCAGAAAATGACACTCCTACAACCTCTGTAACCACCGTCGCAACCACCACTGCGGCAACTACCACAGAAAAGAATATTAACGAAATTGCTGACGGAGTTATTACAAACGGACAGGTTGTTACAAAGCTTGATGACGGTCATTATTGGGGTATTTCCCTTTTCGGCGGCGGTAAGGGTACAAGCTATGCTGCTGCACTCAACCGTTTTAACGAAGAGTTAGGCGAAGAAGTAAAGATTTACTCAATGGTTGTACCGACAGCAGGTGAGTTTTATCTCCCCGAAAAATATGCACCTTATAATGCAAGTCACCAAAAGAGCGTTGACAGTATAAATGCGCAGTTAAGAGAAGAAATTATTGCCGTTGACGGTATTTCACCCTTAGCAGAGCATACAGACGAGCCTATCTATACACGTACTGACCACCATTGGCAGTCGCTTGGCGCTTATTATGCGGCAGAGGCAATGGCAAAGGCGGCAGAAGTGCCTTTTGCGGATATTGAAACCTATAAAAAGGTTGTAATTGAGGGTTATGTCGGTACAATGTACACCTATACCGAAAGCGTTAATCTGCTTAATGACCCTGAAGAGTTTGTATATTACAAGCCCTCAAATGATTATAAGGTTTATTATTACGACACATCATACAATTTTGATTACAACTTCCCGTTGTTTATTGATATGCCTGTTGGCTCTTCATATTCAACCTTTATGGGCGGTGACGCTAAGATTGTAAGAATTGAAACCGATTGTAAAAACGGCAGAAAGCTCCTTATTTTCAAGGATAGCTACGGTAACGCAGAAGTACCTTTCTATACAGGCTCCTTTGAAGAAATCTATGTATGTGATATGCGTTATTTTGACCTTAACGCAGTTGAATTTATAAAAGAACAAGGTGTAACTGACCTGTTGTTTACAATGTGCACCTTCTCTGCTGTAGGTCCTAACGCAAACGGCCTTGAAAAGCTGCTCAGTAACCCTACAAAGGCAGAGCTAGAGGCAATGGCAACCACTACAGCAACAGAAACCTCTGCACCTGAAACAGCGGTAGAAACCACAAAAACCAAGAAAACAAGCAAAACCAAGAAAACCGAAGAAACACCGCAGGTAACAGAGGTGTCGGAGGGTACAAATACCACAACTGCCCCTGAAGCTGAGGAAACTACAACCAAAAAGACAAAGAAAACCACAACCGCTCCACAGGAAGAGCCTGAAAACAGAGGCGAAGATGAAGAATAAATTCTTAAAAGCGGCAATGCTGTCGGCAGTGCTGTTATTATCTTCCTGTGCGCAGAATGAGGTGCGGGAAGTAACTTTCAGGACGGTGAAAACTAAAGGTGTTACAGCCTATGTAGCTGCAGACGGCGGTACAAGTGCCACAACAGGCGAAACAGAGCTGACCGAAGAAACGGCAGCCGAAACAACTGCCTCTTCACGCACAAAGCACTACGAAACCACTATACCTGAAACGCTTGTGGGCGGAGTTACAACCACTACAATTGAGATTTTGCCCGAAACCACAACAGCGCCTGTTATTTCTGAGGAAATAGTCACTTCTCCCCTTGAAACACAGCCTAAACCTCAGGTAACGGCAGTTTCAGAAGGTGCCTACAGCGTTATAGATGACAGCGGTATAATGATTTCACAAATAGACGGTCATTATTGGGGATTAATGCCTTGCTGGGGCACTTATGGGCTGTGTGAAAGCTGGGCAAGTAATGTAAACAGCTTTAAAGAGCAACTCCCTGATGTGAATGTATATAATATGGTTGTGCCGACTTCCAGTGAATTTTATGTGCCGGAGGGCTTTGATAATTTTACTGCAAGTCAGTGGAATAAAGCCGAGCATATACGTGCCAATTTGAAAAATGTGGCAAACGTAGACGTATATTCGGCTTTAGCTGCGCATACAGACGAAAAAATCTATTCTCGCACTGACCACCATTGGTTTCCTTTAGGTGGTTATTATGCCGCACAGATGTTTTCTGTAGAGGCGGAAGTGAAATTCCCGTATCTCAGCGAATATAAAAAGGTTACAAGAGGCGGCTTTGTGGGGTCAATGTATATGTATACTGAAAGCGGATTACTTTATAATGACCCTGAAGAGTTTGACCTTTATATTCCACCTAATAATGATAAGCTAAAAACCACCTACTATAACGGTTATTTCAAAAACGGCTATGAGGGTGAGCTTATAACCGCTCCCGACGCTGGTGCGTATTATTGTTCATTTTTAGGTGCGGATAATATTATAGCAAAAATAGAAACCGATGCAGATAACGGACGCACACTTGTTATTTTTAAAGAGAGTTACGGAAATGCCGTTGTGCCATTCCTGACATCTTCCTTTGAAACTATATATGTCTGCGATATTCGGTATTTTTATTTAAATGCGGTACAATTCTGCAAAGATGTCGGCGCAACAGACCTTTTGTTTTCTGTATGCACCTTTACTCCTGCAGGTACCAACGGAAATTACCTTGAAAAAATTCTTAATTATTAAAAAGGACTGATTAAAATAAAGGATATTTTTACCTACCCCTTTGACAGCGGCTATTTGCTGAAAAAACAGAAGAGCATAAGAAAAGAACTGAAAAATGACGGTATAAAACGTATCCCTGTGAGAATTGCAATTCTTGCAGGTTCTACCGCAAACGCTGTTGCTGACCAACTGGAGCTTTTCTTGCTAAATTATGGTCTGGAACCTCAATTTTACCTCTCTGAATACGGTCAATACTGGCAGGACGCTATGTTTCCGCCTGACGAGTTGACAGAGTTTAAGCCTGACCTCATTTACATATACACCACTAACCGCAACATAAACCGTTATCCCTCTCTTGCTGAAAGCGGCAGTGAGGCGGCTGCGCTGACAGAGAGTGAGTTTTCACGTTATAAGCAGATGTGGGAAAGTTTAAAGGAAAAATTTGGCTGTCCCATTATTCAGAATAATTTTGAACTGCCCTCTTTCAGGCTTATGGGCAACTCTGATTGCTCCCATAGTCATGGCAGAGTGCGTATGATAAATGAGCTTAACCTTAAATTTGCCGATTACGCACAAAATGAGCAGAATTTTTATATAAATGATATAAATTACATTTCCGCCTGTTACGGACTTGACAACTGGTCCGATAATTTAGTATGGCAGATGTACAAATATGCTTTGTCACTTCAGGCAATACCTACTCTTGCGGCAAATACAGCGGCAATCATCAAGGCAATTTACGGCAAAAACAAGAAGGTTATTGCACTTGACCTTGATAACACTCTTTGGGGCGGCGTTGTTGGTGATGACGGTGCCGATAATATAAAGGTAGGTATGGATTTACCTCAGGGACAGGTATATTCTGAATTTCAGGAGTATTTAAAGCTCCACAAGGATTTAGGAATACTGCTGACTGTTTGCTCAAAAAATGATTACGAGAATGCAGAGGCAGGACTTAATCACCCTGAGGGCACACTTCGTCCCGATGATTTTACAGTGATTAAAGCAAATTGGGAAAACAAGGATAGAAATATTCTTGAAACCGCGCAGGAATTAACCCTGCTGCCTGAAAGCTTTGTGTTTGCTGATGATAACCCTGCTGAGCGTGAGATTGTACGTGAGCAGCTTAAGGGGACAGCGGTGCCCGAAATGGAAGGTGCGGAAAATTATATCCGTATTCTTGACAGAAACCGCTATTTTGAGGTTGTTTCATTATCAGAGGACGACCGCAGAAGAGGTGAAATGTATAAAGCCAACGCTGAAAGGGCGAGTCTTGAAAAAAGCTATGCAGATTATGGCGAATATTTAGACAGTCTTCAGATGTCGGCAGAAATTTCACACTTTGCACCGCCGTATTTACAGCGCATTGCCCAGCTGACAAACAAGAGCAACCAATTTAACGTAACCACCAGGCGGTATACCGAAAACGAAATTGAAAGCATAGCTGCAGACAGCGGTTATATCCCACTTTATGGCAGACTTTCTGATAAGTTTGGAGATAACGGTGTTGTTTCGGTTGTTATAGGACGTCAGGAGAAGGCTGTTCTTCATATTGATTTATGGATAATGAGCTGCAGGGTGCTGAAAAGAGAAATGGAATTTGCTATGCTGGATAAGATTGTTGAAGAGGCGGTAAATAATGGCGTAAAAAAAATCATAGGTTATTATTACCCCACTGCAAAAAACAGCATGGTGAAGGAATTATTTGGCAGCTTTGGGTTTACAAAGGTGTCAGATGTAGACGGAAATACTGTATGGGAGCTTGAAACTGCAGGTTATAAGCCCTATACAAAGCACATAAAGATTAATTAAGAAAGGATTTTAACAATGGAAGAGATTTACGAAAGACTTAATGAAGTATTCAGAGATTTTTTTGATGATGAGGATATTGAACTTGACGAAGAAACAACCGCAGACGACATTGACGATTGGGACAGTCTTAATCACATCACCCTTATGGCAGCAGTTGAGGACGAATTCGGAATCCGTTTTACAATGGGCGAGGTTTCAGGAATGAAAAATGTGGGTGAAATGGCTCAGATTATCAAGGAGCGTTCATAACACAGAGAAAGTTCTTTGCCAGTTGTATTTTTTGGCTATTTAATATATTGACAAAAAGAAAAAATTATATTATTATATTTTTGTATTTTTTAGAAATAGAGGCAAAAGCCTTTTTGTATTAATGTGGAGGACAATTTATGTCAGAGATTATCGACGTTTCACGTATTTTCGGTGATGATGTCTTTAATGAGTCTACAATGAGAAAAAGACTCCCTAAGGACGTTTTTAAAAAGCTGAAAGAAACGATGAATACAGGCCGTGAGCTGGACAGCAGCATTGCTGAAAGTGTGGCAACGGCCATGAAGGATTGGGCTATCGAAAAGGGTGCAACTCATTACACCCACTGGTTCCAGCCTATGACAGGCATTACCGCCGAAAAGCATGATAGCTTTATAGCTCCTACAGGTGACGGCACAGTAATTATGGAATTTTCGGGAAAAGAGCTTATAAAGGGCGAAACAGACGCATCATCTTTCCCTTCAGGCGGTATTCGTGCAACCTTTGAGGCACGTGGCTACACTGCATGGGACCCGACTTCATTTGCATTTGTTAAGGACAGCACTTTATATATCCCTACCTCTTTCTGTTCCTATACAGGCGAGGCGCTTGACAAGAAAACTCCGCTCCTTAAATCTATGGACGCACTTTCTGAACAGGCGCTCAGAATACTTCGCCTTTTCGGAAACACAACTTCAAAGCGTGTTATTCCTACAGTTGGTGCAGAGCAGGAATATTTTCTTGTTGATAAGGCTGTTTTTGAAAAGCGTAAGGACTTGATATATACAGGAAGAACGCTTTTCGGCGCTCCTGCACCTAAGGGTCAGGAGATGGAGGATCACTATTTTGGTGTTATCAAGCAGAGAGTTTCCGATTATATGAAGGACCTTGATATTGCTTTATGGAAACTGGGTATTCCCTCAACCACAAAGCATAACGAGGCGGCTCCCGCACAGCACGAAATGGCACCGATTTTCTCATCTGCAAACCTTGCGGCTGACCAGAATCAGTTGACAATGGAGATGATGCAGAAGATTGCTAAAAAGCATGACATGATTTGTCTTCTTCACGAAAAGCCATTCAAGGGTGTTAATGGTTCAGGAAAACACGATAACTGGGCGCTTTCTACTGATGACGGTCAGAATTTACTTAATCCTGGTAAATCCCCCAGTGAAAATGCGCAGTTCCTTACATTCTTAGCCGCTGTAATCAAGGCAGTTGATGATTATGCAGAACTGCTCCGTCTTTCTGTGGCAACCGCAGGTAATGACCATCGTCTTGGTGCGCATGAGGCACCACCGGCTATTATTTCCATTTTCTTGGGTGATGAGCTTGATGAGGTAGTAAAGGCGATTATTGACGGCAAAACCGTTGTAAAGAAATCCGCTTATTTTGATTTGGGAATAGTTACACTCCCCCGTTTTAAAAAGGACAATACCGACAGAAACAGAACCTCTCCTTTTGCTTTTACAGGTAATAAGTTTGAATTCCGTTCCGTTGGTTCAACCCATAATGTAGCAACTCCTAATATTATTTTAAACACAATAGTTGCTGAATCCCTCAGACTTTTTGCAAACGAACTTGAACAGGCAACTGCAGAAAACTTTGACGAAATACTTCATGCACTTCTTGTAAAAACCTTTAAAAAGCACGGCAGAGTTATCTTTAACGGTAATGGCTATGGTGAGGAATGGGTTAAGGAGGCTGAAAATAGAGGACTTCCTAATCTTGTTTCTGCTGTTGATGCACTTCCCCATTTTGAAGATGAAAAATCCGTTGCTGTTTTCGGTCAGCATAAGGTGTTTACCGAAAGAGAAATTCATGCAAGAACAGAAATTCTCCTCGAGAATTACTATAAAACCCTTAATATCGAGGCACATACAGCGGTTGAAATGGTTAAACGTGATTACACACCCGCAATTATGTCTTACGAAAAGATTCTTTGCGATATAATAGCATCTAAGAAAAATGTTGGTATTGATGTATCAATTGAAATGGGTGCAGCACAGAAAATTTCTTCTCTTGCCGCCTCTATGGTGGAAAAGACGGATACACTTTGCAAACTTCTTGAAAAGGCAAAGATGATGGTTGCAAATAAGGAAACTACGGGTGTAGAAAAGATTGCAAGATTCTATCACGATGAAGTTGTTGCAAAGATGAATGAAATCAGAGAAGATGTTGATGAACTGGAAACAATGGTTGCGGCAGATTATTGGCCTGTACCTACTTACGGCGAAATTCTTTTCTCAGTAAAATAAAACAATGGGCGGACACTATAAAGTGTTCGCCTTTTCTAGTTGTTTGGTATTATCAATTAATATCAAATTGGTTATTGAGATGTTACCAAAAATCATTATAATAAATACAGATAAAAGAAAGGGTTTTGTGTTATGGAAAGAAAAAGCAGTTCAAAACTTGTGAAAATGTGTATCGCAGCCATGTTTGCCGCACTTATCTGTGTTGCTACAATGATTATTCGTATTCCTTCACCTCTTGGCGGGTACATAAATTTTGGTGATACTTTTATTCTCCTCGCCGCTTGGATTATGGGGCCTGTTTACGGCTTTGCTGCGGGAGGAATCGGCTCGGCCCTTGCTGACCTTTTTGCAGGATATGCTGCCTACATGCCCGGAACCCTTATAATAAAGGGACTTATGGCGGTTGTTGGTGCGGTAATT
The DNA here is from genome assembly GCA_045604505.1 of Ruminiclostridium sp. Lineage (GTDB taxonomy): Bacteria > Bacillota > Clostridia > Oscillospirales > Ruminococcaceae > Ruminiclostridium_E. The sequence continues at coordinate 17,037 of JAZUOE010000124.1, forward strand.
CTCTACAGATTGCCTAAAAAAGATGGTCACCCTGCAAGAATAAGCCGAATATTTGCTGCTGTGGTTGCTGAAATACTGATGATTGCAGGTTATTATATCTATGGAGCGGTTGCAATTGGAGAAGGACTTGTGGTTGCTTTACAATCCGTGCCGGGAAATGCTCTTCAGGGTGCAATAGGAGTTGTTGGCGGGGTTGTAATTATGGAAGTGTTAGAAAAAACAAAGGTTATCTCAAAAATAAACCTTAAGTGCATATAAAAAACGGGCGACTTACAATCGCCCGTAATTTTTATTGCCACAGCTTTTCCAGTTCATTAGCAGTTATTTCTCTGCATTTACCTGCAGAAAGAGTTGGGTCAAGTTCAATTCCGCCCATACGAATACGTTTTAAGTGTACAACTTTATTTCCTGCCGCCAACATCATGCGTTTTACCTGGTGATACTTCCCCTCGTGGAGAATAAGCCGAACTATCTTAGGGTCATCGGTGAGAGTGAGCTTTGCAGGTAGGCATTTTTCATCACCGTCAATAGTCATTCCGCTCTCAAAAAGCTGGATATAATTATCTTTTGCAGGTTGTTCAAGGGTAACAACATATTCCTTTTCTACATGATTTTTTGGAGAAAGCATTTTATGTGCAAGTTCGCCATCGTCGGTTATGAAAACAAAACCTTCTGTGTCTTTATCAAGTCTACCTGCGGGAAAAAGCCCTTTTCTTCTGAAATCTTCAGGCAGCAGTTCGAGAACGGTGGAACTAAGTCCGTCACGGGTTGCGCAAACTACGTCTTCGGGTTTATTCAACATAATATACATGAATTTGCGGTAATTTATTTTTTTGCCCTCTATAGCCACAACATCGTTTTCAGGGTCAATTTTTGCGTCTGCTGATTTTATGACAGCATTATTTACGGTAACTTTACCTTTTTTTAGTAGATTTTTTGCATCAGAGCGAGAAATAACCGCTTGTTCAGAAATAAATTTATCAATACGCATAGATTTTGCCTTTCTTTATTGTATAATGAAAAAAGAATAATGAATATTGAATAATACAAATGCACCAAGCCTTTACATTATCAAATATTCATTATTTAATATTAAATTAGCCCCTGCGTTGGCAGAGGCGGATTTGGTGGAGCCGGCGCCTTAATATACGAACTATTTTCTGCATCTATAATATCATCTTTTGTAAGAAATTCAACAGGCTCGTCATTGTATGTGAGATAGAAAACAATCCTGTCATTATAAATCAGAATACTTTTTACAAGAGCGTCCACAAGACGCTCTTTGTTTTTTGTAACCCTCATATCAAGATTTCTGAATCTTGTGAGAGCGAAAATAATTTGTTTCTTTGTGAGTTTAGGTGAACAGCATTCTTCTGTTAGAATGTTATTCTTAAGTTTTTCTTCTTCAGCCTCAAGTGCCTCAAGCCTATCTTTTGTCGAACGAGTTATAATACCCATCTCGATGGCTTTCATAATATTGTCGATAGCTTTTTGAACCTCGCTAAGCTGTGATTTAAGACCGGGTATTATTACATTTTCCTTATCTAACAGAGCAACAAGTTCCTTTGAAATTTTGTTTATAAGTTCATCATCGAAAATGAATTTAACCAGCTTATCAACAACAAAATCTTCAATCCAATCTTTGGGTACAGTTTTCATATTACATTCATGCCGTTTAGATGCAGCACATTTATAATACCGATAGCATGTACCATTTTTCTTTTTTGTACTCACACCGACAAACATAGTTTTGCAGTCACCACAGAAAATTTTGGTGGTTAAAATATAAGGTTCAGATGCCTTATTCTTGGCAGAAGCATGTTTGTTTTTCTGCATACGCTCATTAACTCTGTTGAACAATTCAATCGGAACAATAGCGGGAGTACCGCCAGGAATTACAACATCACCGTACCTGTATTCACCAATATAAGTGCGGTTTTTAAACATATATCTCAAACTGTTTTTGTTAAAATCAATGCCAGTTGTTGTTTTTAATCCCCTAGCATTAAGCTCGTCGGTAATATTCTTAATTGATATTCCGTCGGCATACTTCTGAAAAATCTCAAGAGCAACTGGAGCTGTAATAGGGTTAAGCTGATAATGTCTTTCTTCATCTACTGTGTATCCGTAAGGAATAACACTTCCGTTGAATTTGCATTTCAAGGCATTTTCCATCATACCTCGCTTAACCTTTTCAGCAAGGTCGGCTGAATAATATTCCGCCATACCTTCAAGTACAGACTCAAGAATAATACCTTCCGCACCTTCAGAAATAGCCTCTGTTGCAGAAACAACCCGGACATTATTCTTTTTCAGCATTGCTTTGTACTTGGCAGAGTCATAACGGTTTCTTGAAAAGCGGTCTAATTTCCACACGATAACCACATCAAAGTTTTTCTTTGCACTATCCTTTATCATTCTTTGAAATTCGGGACGATTATCAGTTTTAGCTGATAAAGCTCTGTCTATATAGTGACCGACAATAGTTATACCGTTCTTTTCAGCGTATGCTGTATTTTCTCTGATTTGACCTTCAATCGACTCCTCTCTCTGATTATCCGAGGAGTATCTTGCATAGATAACACCTCTCATTTTATTTCTTTTCCTCCATCATTTTAAGCATAAGTTCTTTGATTTTAGCACTTGCCTCTGACTTCGGATCAAAGCACATCTCAATAAATTCCTGCATTTCCTTGTGTTTTTCTTCCTGGATTTTTAGTGTTTGAGGCTCGTAATCATACAGCTTACCCTGCGGCTTGTCTGTACGTCCGAAAATATAGTCCATAGATACATCAAAATAATCTGCATACCAAAGCAGAGTTTTAGCACTTGGTGTAGAGCGTCCTGTTTCGTATCTGTGGATACTTGTCTGGGGACAACCTGTCATGTTTGCAATTTTCTGCTGTGAAAGTTTCATGTTTTCACGTAGTGTTCTTAATCTTTCGCCAATTATTTGCATAAGCACCTCCTGTGATGTAATGTTATTATAGCATGAGTTTTGTGATTTGTCAATGCTTTAATAATTAATTAGATTTAATTAAAATCATCACCGGTGTTTTAAGTTTTACTTGTTAACAGCGCACTGAAAATATGTTTAATCAGATGTCTAGGGTTGTTAACGAGAGCATAGAAACTTACAATAAATCAAATGTTTAAGGAGTTTGCTTTTAATTGGATATATCATTTTAAATTGTTATTATCTTGACACGCGACTATAAAAGTAATATAATTAATTAGTCGCTTTATCGCATTACCACGAATAAAGAGACTATGTTAAATATTATTGCTACTTGGATTACATTTTTATAATAAATCAATCTTAATTATAAATGCAATCAAAGAAACAACAAAATTGGAGGTTAAAATGGGAAGATTCTTTTCAAATTTACAAATCAAAAAAAGTGTGAACCAAACACCAAGTGCGTTTTTAAAGGCACTCAGCAGTACTATGAAAAAGCTGGGCTATGAAAAGGCAACTGAAGATGATGCCGAACTGTCATATTTTATAGCTTTTTCGCAAAGTAAGGGGTGGGTAACTCTTTGTGCGGAGAATTATGTTTCAAACGCCGAAAAAGTAAACACTGATGCGCAAAAACTAGCCGCAAATCTCAAAACTTACTGTATCAGTAATACGGTTCTTGACAGCGATTTTGCAGTGCTTGATATATACGCAGGTCAGGAAGAACGTGCTGACAGAGTTATTATCGGATTTGGCGGAGATTACGGTTTTGAGAGCAGGGAGAATGCCAAAGGCAAACGTGAGCTGTGGGACACGCTTTTGACAGAAGAAGGTTTATGGAACAAATTTTCTGAAATACAGAGCAGTGACTTTACTTTTGCAGAGGACGGATTAATTGAAATGTCCGAGCTTTTGGGTATAAGCCCCGATTTAATAATCGCAGATTACGACGACCTTTCAAGCGTTTCGGAGGATAATGTAGTACCACTTTATTTCAAAAAGGCGGGGACAAAACCCTTATCTCTTAACGCCGCCTTCGTTAAGGTTTTTGGAGAGGCTTTGGAGCCTTTGGGGTTTAAGAAGATTAAGGGAAGGCATCCTTATCTTGTAAGGGTTGTACCCGGCGGAGAGATTATTCATATTATTGCTATCAGAAATGGCGCACAAATGGATTTAAGAAAAAAAGCCTTTGATATACTTATCGGAGCTGCTACTGTATATCGAAGAAAGATAAATCTTGATGTTGCACCGACAGAAAATATAAATTGGATACGATTTCTTGACCAGTATTATACGAGATCACAACGCTTAAATGTAGATAAGAAATTATTAGAACAAATTCAACATTTTCAATATTTCAAGGAAAATCAAGAAGATATGTTGAGGGAACTTAAATTCTCGCTTGATATGACCCAAAAATATATTTTGCCGATATTGGATAAGGCTAATACGCATTATGAATGTATTAATTTCTTTGATAATTATGCGGGTAGCATTTGTACAAATTATTATAACGCAGAATTTAATTTTGATCTGTGTCCAGAATATGAAGAATTAAGCGAAGAATCATTATCTCGTATGAGACCATTTCAATTTCCAAAAGACAGTCAGGATGATATGTTAAGAGAACTTAAGTTTTCTCTTGAAATGACCAAACGATATGTTTTGCCTATATTAGACAATGTTAATA
>JAZUOE010000125.1:0-8775 GCA_045604505.1 Ruminiclostridium sp.
TTATGATATATTGTAATCACAACAAATAAATGAAAGGAAAAATACTATGTTAAAGAATAAAGGCTTTTATAAAGGTGTGAATTTTGGCGGTTGGCTTTCACAATGTGATTACAGTGAGGACAGACTTGATAATTTCATAACAGAGGCTGACTTTGCAAAGGTATCGAAGTGGGGCATTGACCACATTCGCATTCCTGTTGATTATAATATTTTTGAAAATGATGACGGCACTTATAAAGAGGACGGTTTTGCAAGAATTGACAAGGCTTTTGAGTATTGCGAAAAGTATAATCTGAATGTTGTTCTTGACCTTCATAAAACAGCAGGTTTTTCTTTTGATAATTATGCTGAAAGCGAAACAGGTTTCTTTGAAAACGCACAACTTCAGGAACGCTTTTGCCGTCTGTGGGAAGAGTTTGCAAAACGTTATGGAAAGTTAAGCAAAAGGGTTGCATTTGAACTGCTTAACGAGATTACAGAAAAGGAATATATTGATGTATGGAATAAGGTTTCAAATGAGTGCATAAAGCGGATTCGTGTATATGCTCCTGATACGCTTATTCTTGTGGGAAGTTATCATAACAACAGCGCTAAAGCTGTTCCTGACCTGGCAAAGCCTTTTGATGACAATGTAATCTATAATTTCCATTGCTATGAACCGTTGAAATTCACACATCAGGGAGCATATTGGACAGATATAATCAAGAAAGATGAACGTTTCACTTTTGATGAAAGCAATATCACTCCTGAATTTTTTGAAGAAATGTTCGCTCCGGCTATTGAAACAGCCAAGCACGTCAACACAACATTGTATTGTGGTGAATACGGGGTTATTGACATTGTATCACCGGAAGATACATTAAAGTGGTTTAAGTGCATTAATAGCGTGTTTGAAAAATATGGAATTTCAAGATGTGTGTGGAGTTATAAGGAAATGGATTTCGGACTTTCTGACAGCAGACTTGACGGTGTGCGTGAAGAATTGCTGAAATATTTGTAAACATAAATTAGACGAATAATTTGAATATAAAAACAGCTCTCTGTTATATGAAATGGAGAGCTGTTTTATTATATTTCGTCAGGTTATTATTTTTGTGACTTTGTCACGGAAATTTTTACGGAAACAGGGTACAATATAGTTGTACAAGGAAAGCTTGTAACATAATAACAGAAAGGAAGTTTTATATGTCAGTAGTAAAAGTCAGTATAGAGAATTTTGAAGAAATCAGAAACAGTGAAAAGCCTGTTCTTTTGGATTTTTATGCAGATTGGTGCGGCCCTTGCCGTATGGTATCTCCTATTGTTGATGAAATTGCAAAAGAAAATTCCCAGTATCTTGTGGGAAAGGTGAATGTTGATGATGAACCTGAACTTTCAAGAAAGTTTGGGGTTTCAAGTATCCCCATGCTTGTCGTTATGAAAAATGGTGAAGTTGTAAATCAGTCTGTAGGAGCAAAGCCTAAACCGCAGATTTTAGCAATGTTAGAGGGTTAAATCCTTAAGGCGTTTCTTGTCAAGGATTTTAATACCTTTTCGTGATACTTCTACAATGCCTTCGTTTGAAAAATATTTAAGAATACGTGAAACCACCTCACGGGCAGAAACTATGTATTTAGCAATCTGCTCGTGAGTAAGTGTTATAGTATCAGAACCTGTTCTTGTTGATTCGTCCCAAAGGAATATAGCAAGTCTTTTATCCATACTCATAAAAAGTATCTGCTGTAATACCCACATTACATCGGAAAAACGACTTACAGCGGTTTCTAATGCGAAAATTTTTATATCTGGATTATTTTCCGATATTTTTTCAAATGCAGGACCGCTAACGATATAACATTCACTGTTTTCTTCTGCATCAATGAAAACATCAAAGGTTACTGCCTGTAACACGCATGAGGCTGCAAGCATACACATATCTCCCTTATGCAGACGATAGAGAGTTACAACTTTACCGTCTTCGGACATTATATAAACTCTTAAACAGCCTGAATTTACAAAGAAAACACCTGAACATTCTGTTCCGTCGTGTATGGTAGTGCCTTTTGGATAGGTGAGAGCAACGGAATTATCACAGATAGAATTACGCTCAGTTTCTGAAATTTTATCCCAAAATGGGAATATATCCCGATATATAGGTTCAAACATAGCTTGTGTCATTTTTACAGTTCCTTTCACGAGGGCATTATTTAAATTTATTTTACTATTGTTTTGAACTGATGTCAATAATAAATGTTAGAAAAGGGACGGTAAATTTTATGGAGCATATTTATGATACAATTATAATCGGCGGTGGTCCGGCAGGATATACCGCTGCAATGTATGCCGCAAGAGGCGGACTTGATGTTATTCTTATTGAACGAATGTCAGCAGGAGGGCAAATGACCCTTACAGGAGATATAGATAATTATCCCGGATTTGATGAAGGAATAGACGGTTTTACCTTAGGTATGAAAATGCAGCAAGGAGCTGAACGTTTTGGTGCAAAAACAGAATATGCTGAGGTTAATTCTGTAGATTTCTCCCATCAAATAAAACGAATTGAAACCACAAGCGGCACTTTTTTTTCAAAAACTGTAATAATAGCCGCAGGTGCAAATCCAAGAGAGCTTGGTATTGCAAATGAACAAATACTCATAGGTAAGGGTGTTCATTATTGCGCACATTGTGACGGCAGATTTTATAAAGAAAAGACGGTGGCTGTAATCGGCGGTGGAAATTCAGCAGTGGCTGATGCTCTGTATCTTTCAAGACTTGTGAAAAAAGTTTATGTTGTGCATAGACGTGACAGTTTAAGAGCTGAAAAAATCTATCACGAGCCGCTTATGAAAGCTGAAAATGTAGAATTTATTTGGGATAGTACAGTATCCGAATTTACAACTGATACAAGAGTAACAGGAATAAAAGTCAGAAATGTTAAAACAGGTGGGCAAACGGAGATTTCCTGTGACGGTGTTTTTGTCAGCATTGGCAGAAAACCTGCAACCGACTTTTTAAAAGGAAAAGTTGCGCTTGATGAAAACGGATATATAATTGCTGATGAAAGTACACAAACAAGTGTTACGGGAGTTTTTGCCGCAGGAGATATACGCACAAAGGCGCTCAGACAGGTAGTTACAGCAACGGCAGACGGAGCGGTTGCTGCATATTACGTAGAAAAATATCTTGCAGGAAAATAGAGTTTAATAATGCGTAAAAACGGCTCTCCGCCGTATAAAGCGGGGAGTCGTTGGTTTATATAGTGAAAATCTGACATTGAAATTTACTGTATAATATTTTGTAATAAAATTTACTAATTTAAATGGTTGAAATTCTGTAAATCCTACAAAAAATAAAGTATTAACAGAATTTTTATCAAAAAAGTATTGAAATGCTATAATCAGGGTGATATAATCTAACCGAAATACTTTATCACCGCAAAGCTATAAAACCGCGAAGTGGTAAAGCAAAAGATTAAAGGAGAAACAATTATGAAAATCAGAAACAAAATCATTGCCGCAGTTTGCACTGCCGCTATTGCTCTTACAACTTGCAGTTGCTCAGGCGACACCGGCGAAAAGAAAGATAGTTACACAATCGGTATCACAAAAATGATGGACCATGTTGCTTTAAATGCCTCTGAAGAGGGATTTGTTGCCGCACTTGCTGACAGAGGTTATGTTGATGGTGAAAATATTACCATTGATTATCAGAATGGTCAGGGTGAATCCGCAAACCTCAACACTATCGCAACACAGTTTGCAGGTAACAATGTTGACCTTATCTTCGCAATTGCAACACCCGCTGCACAGGCTGCAATGGCACAGACTGAAACAATTCCGATTATCGGTACTGCTATCACAGACTATGTTGAGGCAGGACTTGTAAATAGCAACGAGGCTCCCGGTACAAACGTATCCGGTACAACAGATATGAATCCTGTTGCTGACCAGATTGACCTTTTACTTGAATTATTCCCCGAAACAAAGACAATCGGTTTCTTATTCAATTCCAGTGAAGACAACTCTGTTCTCCAGACAAATATCGCAAAGGAATATGTTGAATCTAAAGGCCTTTCATGGGTTGAAAAGACAGTGTCCAACACAAACGAAGTTCAACAGGCTACAACCTCAATCATTACAGAATGTGATGCAATCTATATCCCTACAGACAACATTTTTGCATCTTCTATGACAATCGTTGGCGAAATCTGTATGGGTGCAGAAGTTCCTGTTATTTGCGGTGAAAGCGGCATGGTTTCACAGGGCGGCCTTGCAACTCTCGGTATCAACTACTTTGACCTTGGATATGCAGCAGGTAATATGGCTGCTGATGTGCTTGAGGGTGCTGATGTATCCACAATGGCAATCAAGGGCAGTGATAATTTTGATTACGCTTTCAACGCTGATTTTGCTGAGGCTATCGGTTTCACAATTCCCGAAAAATATGCTGAATACGTTGTAACAGCAGAGGCAGAATAAGGGAAAATTTAAAATTCACGGCGGATAGAAACCTATCCGCCATTCTGCATATTATCAGAGAGGTATTACAATATGATTGATATTATAATCGGTGCTTTGGCACTGGGCCTTTTATGGGGTATATTCACGCTTGGCGTTCACCTAACATATCGTATTCTGGACGTTGCTGACCTTTCAGTTGAGGGAACACTCACTACAGGTGGCGTAACAGCCGCAACACTTATCGTCGCAGGTGTAAATCCGTGGATTGCTACTCTTGCAGGATTGGGACTTGGTCTTGTGGGTGGCCTTATAACAGGACTTCTGCACACACAGCTTAAAATCCCCATGCTGCTGTCGGGTATTCTTACAATGACAGCACTTTATTCCATAAACCTTCGTATCAACGGAAGTGCAAATACTCCTCTTCCCAATCAGGGCAGCAAAAAGGTAGAAACAGTATTCACTCCCGTTATGGATTTTTTCAAGAATATTGTCGGCGAATATGATAAGAATGATAGTATGGCATGGCTTTACGATGTTATTACAAGCAAAAACTTTTCTGCAGTTATAGTAGGAATTTTCGTTGTTATTGTTGTTTCTGTGATTACATACTGGTTTTTCGGAACAGAACTGGGTTCAGCTATCAGGGCAACAGGTAACAATCAGCAGATGGTTCGTGCGCAGGGTATAAACACATCAGTTATGATTATTATCTGCGTAATGCTTTCAAACGGTCTTGTAGGTCTAGCGGGTGCGCTTATTGCACAGTATCAGGCATTTGCAGATATTCAGATGGGTATTGGCTCAATTGTTATCGGTCTTGCGTCACTTATTATCGGCGAGGTGCTTATCGGAACGAAAACCTTTAAACGTACTCTCGTTTCTCTTGCAGTAGGTGCGATTATCTACCGTATAATTATCGCTCTCGTTATGAAACTTGGACTTGCAGCAAATGACCTTAAACTGTTTACTGCAATTACCGTTGCATTCTGTCTTGCTCTGCCACTTATCAAGGACAAGTTTATGGCACTCACAGGAAAAAGCGATAAGCCTAAAAGTAATACTGATGTAAAGGAGGAGGCTTAAGCTATGTTGAAAATGACAAATATTCACAAGACCTTCAATGTTGGCACAATTAATGAAAAGAAGGCTCTCAACGGTGTAAATCTTCATCTTGAAAAGGGCGATTTTGTTGCAGTTATCGGTGGTAATGGTGCAGGTAAATCCACCACACTTAACGCACTTGCAGGTGTATGGCCTGTTGATGAGGGTACAATTGAAATTGACGGTGTAGATGTAACAAAAAAGACTGAACATCAACGTGCGCAGTATCTCGGAAGGGTCTTTCAGGACCCTATGATGGGTACTGCGGCAAATATGGAGATACAGGAAAATCTTGCTCTTGCATTCCGCAGAGGACAACACCGTACACTTCGTTGGGGTGTAACTGAAAAGGAACGTCAGATGTATAAAGAGGTTCTCGCTACACTTGATTTAGGACTTGAAAACAGACTTACAACTAAAGTGGGATTATTGTCAGGCGGACAGCGTCAGGCACTAACATTACTTATGGCAACACTGAAAAAGCCTAAGATTTTGTTACTTGACGAGCATACAGCGGCGCTTGACCCTAAAACAGCCGCAAAAGTGCTGGAGCTTTCCGATAAAATTGTAGAGGAAAACGGACTTACAGCTATGATGGTAACTCATAATATGAAGGACGCCATAAAGCACGGTAACCGCCTCATTATGATGAACAACGGCAGGGTAATCCTTGATGTAAAAGGTGAGGAAAAGAAAAACCTTACTGTTGATGAGCTGCTCCGCCGTTTCACAGAAATCAGCGGCAGCGAGTTAACAAACGACAGAATGCTGCTCAGTTCCAAATAAAAAGCTCAGTTTTACTGAAATACCACTGAAAGTTTAAAACCGTCTTGCAAACTGCAAGACGGTTTTGTGCTGATATAACAAACTATCAATTATCATTCGGTGCGAGAAAACTTGTAAGCTTTTCCTCAAGCTTATTGGTATCAATAGGCTTTGATAAGAACGTAACAAAGCCCTCTTTTTTATATACTTCTTCTGCACCTGTAACCACGTTGGCAGTAAGAGCAATTACAGGCGTTTCGTGATTTAAGTTTTCTTCATCATGTCTGATAAGGTGAAGGGTTTCTATGCCGTCTAACTCAGGCATCATGTGGTCCATAAGAATCAAGTCATATTTTTGGGCTTTAGTTTTTTCTAAACATTTAATTCCGCTTGTAGCAAAATCAACCTTAATTTCAGATTGCTTTAACAGACCCATTATAACTCTTATGTTCATAGCGTAATCATCTACTACAAGGATTGATGCATGGGGAGCATATAACGAAATACCGCCTGTTTTATTTACTGAATGGCTGCCTTTATTGTCAATATTCAATTTGCCGATAGGTGTTTTATCAGTAATTGATTGCGGTATACGAACGGTGAAGGATGAACCTTTTCCGTATATACTCTTTATGCTGATTTCACCATTCATAGCCTCAACAAGCTGTTTTGTAATATTAAGACCCAAGCCTGTTCCTTCAATTTTGTGATTTGTCTTGGTATCAAGTCTTTTAAAACGCTCAAATATTGTCGGAAGGTCCTCTTCTTTGATTCCGATACCTGTATCTGTTACAGTAAACAATAAGTTAAAGCCACTTTCGTCATTTTCACCTTTGACAGAAAATGAAATAATACCTCTATCAGTATATTTGGCTGCGTTTGACAAAAGATTGTTTAAAACCTGTTTTATTCTTATATCATCACCCTTAAGAACAGATGGCAGATTTTCGTCAATATTAAGGTTTAACTTAATATTTTTTTCTCTTATATATGCAGAAATCATAAGAATTTCATCATTTAGTAATGCGGACAGGTTATAATCACATTCGACAATTTCAAATTTACCTGCCTCGATTTTTGAAAAATCAAGAATGTCGTTGACAATGCCAAGCAGCATTTGGCTTGAACTTTTGATGTGGTAGGAATATTCTTCAATAGCTTCGTCTTTATTTTCACGAAGAATCATGTCATTCATACCAATTATAACATTAATCGGTGTTCTTATTTCGTGTGACATACTTGCGAAAAATAATGATTTTGATTCATTAGCGGCAATAACAGCCTGTTTTTCCTTTTCAGCCTCTAGCATGTCCTTGATAGAATCATATAAAGAGTCGATTGCAGTTGAAATTCTACCTATTTCGCTTTTTGTATTTATATATTTATCAAGCTTATGGTCTTTTTCAAGGTTCATTTCCTTAAGCTGACTAATTGATGCAGCGGCATATTTTAAAGGTTTTGTGCTTAAACGTATAATTATCCAGGATAAAATTCCGATAATCAGGTTTGACAATACGCAGATTACAAGAAGAATCATCATATTGGTATTTATATCTGCGTAAATATTCTTTTCGCTGTTGCAGGAAACTAAAATCCAACCATATTCAGGTATGTTACGATAAACCGCTATTGATTTGCCCTCAATTTTATCCGTGTATTCTTTTTTACCATCGGTTGTAACGGTGTTTTCCCTTGCATCTGATATAATTGACAAAAGTAAATCATCTTTAATCTCTGTCGCCATAAGCTCATCGTTCTGAGCAAAGATATACATTTCAGAAACAGCGTTAATCATATAATATGTAGCAGTTTCGCTTTCAACATAGGCAAGTAGCTTTTCAAGACTATCAGCAAAGGGACCACCACCGACATAACCAACAATAGTTTTGTTGTCATAATCAAAAACAGGACAATAAAGTGAAAGGATTAATTTCTGCGATGCAGGTGATACGATAATACCTGCATTATATAAGCCGTTTTTTTCGGTCATAGCGTTTTGCAGATTTTTAAGCGGTTCGCCTTCTCTGGTTATCATGCCGATGTACTCTGTGTTTGAGTGAGCAATAACATGAGTATTCCACTCGCCGATGTAAAGACCTTCCCAGTTATCAAGTGACGAATAATATTCTTCTGTGCATTTCTGCGCAGCTAATCTCTTGTTTTCATCGTCAGGATTTTTTAAAAATTCAATAACCTCAGGCACTTTGCTGAATGTGGTGAGTAAAAACTCCTGATTATAAACATATTCCTCAATAATCTTTGTTTCGGCTTTCAGGGTGCTTTGTAAATTATCCAGCTCAGAACGTTTCATTGATGTAGTCAGACTCGAATTAGCGATTATGTACAGTAATGAAATGCAAAGAGTGTTTATCAAAAAAACAGCCGCAGTAATAACCGTTCGTAATTTTAAATTCTTCATCTTGCATTTTTATATGCTAAAAGCATATTCTCCTTTAAATTATTTATC
>JAZUOE010000126.1:0-19487 GCA_045604505.1 Ruminiclostridium sp.
TTTACTCATATGTATATGAAACGGTGTAACTGTCGTCATATATATATCGATTAGGAGGATTAAGATGATTGGTGTAACCATGATTCTACCAATGGCAAAAAAGCGGTAAGAGCCACAGGACGCTGTGGCTTTTATCTTTTATTTAATGTTTTATATATTACAAAATCCCACCATCTCAGTCGTAAACTGAAACGGTGGGACTTATTTTTATTGTGATGTGCTCTATCTGTCAGACTGTCGTAAATCTGTCGTAAGTTATGCAATTTGCCATTTACAAACCGTATAACAAAGCCATTTGTTTATGCTTACTTCTTCTCAGGCTTCATTGTGGGGAAGAGGAGTACATCTCTGATAGATGCGCTGTCGGTGAGGAGCATAACAAATCTGTCAAGTCCCATACCAAGACCGCCTGTAGGGGGAAGACCATATTCAAGTGCGGTGAGGAAGTCCTCGTCAATTTCAGCGTTTGCACCCTGCTTACGCTTTTCTTCAACCTGCTTTGTAAATCTTGCTCTCTGGTCGATAGGGTCATTAAGCTCGGAGAATGCGTTACCAAATTCACAGCCGTTGATGAAGTATTCAAAACGCTCTGTAAATGCGGGGTCAGAGGGCTTTCTCTTTGCTAAGGGGGAGTTTTCTACAGGGTAATCGTAGATAATTGTAGGCTGAATAAGATTATCTTCAACAAATGTTTCAAAGAATGCGATAAGTACATCGCCCTTTGTTGCGTCTGCCTTTTCAAGCTCTACATTCTTAGCCTTTGCTGCTGCTCTTGCGTCCTCATCGGTTGCCCAATCAGCAAAGTCAACTCCTGCGTACTTCTTTACAGACTCAATCATAGTAAGTCTTTCCCAAGCCTTACCTACTGCGATTTCCTTACCCTGATAGCTGACTGTGTCAGTGCCGCAGATTTTCAGTGTTACTGTGCGGTACATATTTTCAATCAGGTCCATCATTCCGTAATAGTCGGTATATGCCTGATACATTTCAATAGAGGTAAATTCAGGGTTATGTGTTGCGTCCATACCCTCGTTTCTGAAGATACGGCCAACTTCATATACTCTGTCAAAGCCGCCCACGATAAGGCGCTTTAAATAAAGCTCAGTTTCGATACGAAGGTACATATCAATATCAAGAGCGTTGTGGTGTGTAACGAAAGGTCTTGCTGCTGCACCGATTTCAAGAGTATGAAGTACAGGTGTGTCAACCTCAAGGTAGCCTAAGTTATCAAGATAGTTTCTGATTTCACGGAGAATGAGTGAACGTGTAACGAAGGTGTTCTTAACCTCAGGATTTGCGATTAAGTCAAGGTAACGCATTCTGTAACGTTCTTCCTTATCCTTTAATCCGTGCCACTTTTCAGGGAGAGGTAAAAGGGACTTTGAAAGGAGTGTGATTTCCTTAGCGTGAACGGAAATTTCACCTCTTCTTGTCTTGAACACAAAGCCTGTTACACCGACAATATCGCCTAAGTCCCAAGTTTTGAACTCCTTGAAATTGTCCTCACCGATTTCGTCAATCTTAATGTAAACCTGCATTCTGTCACTGCCGTCACGAATGTCGATAAAGTTTGCCTTACCCATATCACGCCAACTTGTAATACGTCCGGCAATCTGAACAGTCTGATTTTCCAACTCTTCAAAACGTTCTCTGATTTCACTTGCAAGAATGGAAACAGGGAACTTTGTAATTTCATAAGGGTTCTTTCCGCTTTCCTTAAGAGCCGCTAACTTTTCAAGTCTGATTCTGTGCTGCTCGGAGAGCTTTTCTTCTAACTCTTCTTCGGTTAATTCTTCTTCAATGATTTCGTCTGCCATTTTATGTTATCCTTTCTTTTTTGTCATTAAACAGGGATTATTCCTGACCTGCTCTTTCCTCAGGAGTAAAGATTTCAATAATTTCATACTTAAATGTACCTGCAGGAGCCTCAACCTCTACAACATCACCTGTGGTATGACCCATAAGAGCCTTACCGATAGGAGAATCCTTAGAAATTTTCCATTTGAAAATATCAACTTCCTGCGCACCAACGATATTAACATCATAAATCTTACCGTCATTAAGGCACTTTACCTTAACTGTGTTAAGAACCTGAACAGTGTTTTTATCAAGCTTTGACAAGTCAACGATTATAGCATTCTTGATGATTTCCTCAAGCTCTGCAATACGCTGTGCGATATTTGCCTGTTCGTCAAGGGCAGCGTGGTATTCAGCGTTTTCGGATAAGTCACCGAAATCTCTTGCAACTTTAATATCCTCTACATTCTGAACTGATTTTACGGTTTTGAGGTAGGTGAGCTCTTCTACAAGCTCGTCATAGTATTTCTGGCTGATTTCTTCGTTTCTTACCTGGTTGCTCATTTTGGATAATTCCTTTCTGTGGTGGTTTAAGATTGTTTATTCACTGTCGGTATTTCCTGCTGCGGAAATTATAATCTCAACTGCTTTTTTCAATTGAGTATCATAGGTGCCGACATAGTTTTCGGGGTTTGTTTCTATTATGCCTGTATATTCTACAATAAATTCAGGCTTTACACCTGCACCGTCATATAAAGAGGCGGGGTTATAAGGTTCAATTACCGCAACGGAAATCTTTACCGCTGTACCGTCACTGAATGAACGGTATTCCTGCAAAGTGCCGTAACCCATAGTTGAAGTGCCTGTAACTCTGCCGTTTGCTCCATCACGCAGACTTACAGCGATAAGCTCGGCACTGCCGCCTGTTTTCTCGTTTGTAATAACGCTTATAGGCAGGGGGGCAGCGTCAATACCGGGAGTTTCAGCAATAACCTGATAGGATTTATTGCGGTACACGGCATTTGCAACTGTCATCTGCTTTACAAAGGGGGTGAGAATATCGGCAACGGAGTTATAGTTTCCGCTTTCGCAATTTCTCAGGTCAAAAATATAACCCTTTATTTCATCAGCAGGGCAGGTGCTGAGAAAATCGGTCAACTGTTTGCCTGTATTGTCATTTATAGTTGTAAAGGTAAAGCAGACAATTCCGTTATCAAGGAATGCGCCTTTTACAGAAACAATGTCAAATTCCGAACGCACAAGTGCATGGTCAGTTTCAGTGCCGTTATGACGGACAGTGAGGGTTGTCTTTGTGCCCTCGTCACCGAACAGAATAAGCTCTTCTGCACGTTCATAGCCCATTTCAAGAACATTCTGACCGTTTATTTTTGAAATAATGTCGTCTTTTTCAATCCCTGCCGCTGCGGCTGAGGAATTTTCATAAACGGTTGTTACCTTAGGATAGCCGCCGTCATACACGGTTTCTACGCCTATGCTGACAAGGGAGCCTTTATTCAGCATTGTTTCATAGTAATATTCGTCAGTTGTGAAGTAGTCGGAATATTTATCGGAGATACCGTCAAGATAACCTGGATAAATACCCGATTTTACATCATCATCATCAATTTCGTACAGTGAGTAGTTGCGCACAAAGGCGTCGATTTCCTGTATTCTTGTGTTGATTTCCTCACGCTGCTGTACACCTGCGATTTTCTCGTTGTACAAATTCAGCGACACGGTCATAGTCACCACAAAAGTCACTGCACAGGCTATTGCTATAAGGCTTATGGCAATACCCAGTGAGATTTTTTTATTCATTTTTCATTCTTAATCCTTCATCAAAATTAGGGCACCGCCACATACTGCAGAGGGTCAACTCTGCTGCCGTCCTTACGGATTTCAAAGTGGAGGTGGGGGCCTGTGGACCAGCCTGTAGAACCTACAGCGGCAATTGTATCACCCTTATTTACCATCTGACCTACTGTTACGTAGATTGCGCTGCAGTGAGCGTAAAGGGACTGATAGCCGTTACCGTGATCTATAACAACATACATTCCGTAGTCGTAGCCGGGAGTGTAGGTGGTTTTTGCAACGATAACCTCGCCGCCTTTCATAGCGTAGATATTAGCGCCGTTGATACCGCCGTTGCCTATGTCGATTGCGCCGTGATTACCGCCGCGCCACGGGTCATAGCCGAAGTAGGTAGTGATAAGCGTAAAGCGGGGGTCTAAAGGCCACTGCCATTCGCCCTGGTCATAGACAACAGAGTTACTTGCCGCCAACTGCGCCTGACGGATAATCTCGTCAATTTTCTTTTCATAAGCCTCGATTTCTGCAAGGCTGACACGCTTTTCTTCTGCGTATACGTCCTTGAGATATTCAAGGTTTGCGATTTTTGTTTCGTAGGAGTTATATTCTTCGGTGTACTGTGCAGCTAATTTGTTTGCGTAGGATTTTTCTTCGTCAAGGGCAGTTCTTTCAGCCTCTAACTCTTCCTTTTCACGCTGCAGTTCTTCCTTATCTTCCTCAAGCTGTGCCACATCTTTTTCAAGCTGCAGCCTGTCGTCCTCTAATTTGTGGATATCGTCAAGGAGCTTATTCATAAACTCATAGTTCTGCTCGGTTGCGCTTTCAAGCATTTCCGTTCTTACGAAAATATCATAGAAATCCGCAGAACCAACAAGGATATTAAAAATATCGTCAGTATCGTTTATGTACATTGTGCGGATAATCTGACCGAAACGGTAGATATTATCCTTATTCTGTGCGTCTAAAGCGGCAATCTCGGTTTTTTTATCCTCGATACGCTTTTCTGTATCCGCAATTACAAGCTCTACATCTGCAATTTCCTGTTCTTTAGCAAGGATTTCTTCTTCCTTAACATAAAGCTTGTTATTTAAAAGGTTAATGCCGTCCTGCTGTGCAACCATTTTTGCATAATAGGTTGCGGAAAGCTCTTCGTTAGCGGCAATATCGCCTTCGGCATTAGCAATTTTTTCCTCAAGCTCGTTAATATACTCTTCGTTTTCCTTTATCTTCTGTTCAAGTTCTGCCTGTGTTTCTGCTGAAGGGTGTACATCGGCTGTACCGATTATACCACAAATAAAGCAGAATACACACGCAAAAGCTGTCGAACGCAGAAATTTCTTAAGTTTGGTGTATTTCATTCTACTTCCTTTCTCATAACTGAGTTAAACCTTAAGGTACTTCGCTGTGCTGATAACTGTACCGATTGCGCCAAGTAATGCACCTAAAAGGCAGTTTGCCGCAAGTACATACCAAGTCACACTGTCAAATGAAATTACGTCAACAAGTCCGAAAATCTGCCAGATTTCAAGATTTTCTCTGAAAAGTCCGATTATTGCCTCATAGGTCAGCTTTGTAATACCCCAAGCGGCGGCACCTGCCGCAATACCTATGAACATACCCTCAATAAAGAAGGGGATTTTTACAAAGGCGTTGGTTGCGCCAACAACCTTCATAATATTAAGCTCCTTCTGACGGGCAAAAACACTGCTCCTGATAGAGTTGTAAATGATAATAATGCTAGTGAGTATAAGAACCGCTAAAAGGGTTACACCGATAACGGTAAGGGTTGAACGAATATCAACCAATGCAGAGGCAAAGTCGTAGGGAGCTACAACCTTTTCTACACCCTCGATTGTCTTAAACTCGTCAGCGGTCTGTGAAATAAGGGAAATGTCCTTTACTGTAACACGGAAGGTATGGGGCATAGGATTTTCAGGCAGGTAGCCGAAAAGCTCAGCATATTCGGGGCGCTTTGCCTGTTCATCAGCCCAAGCCTCGTCTTTTGAGTAAAAAACAACGCTGTGAGTGTTGGTATTTATATTGATTGCGTCAGTGATGTGGGTCAGTACCGTCTGCTCAACATCACCGTACACAAATACCTCAATTTCGTTTTTCTCCTCAATATTGGAGAGGATAACGCCTATATCCATTGCCACAAGGGTTGAGAGGCTGACTAAAAAGAGGCTGACTAAAAGCACACAGAAACTTGCAAAGGACATCATTGCGTTTCTGAAAACAGAGCTGACGCCTCGTTTTACAAGGTAGCTGAAGTTACTCATTCTCATAAGCCGTTCCCCCCTTCGATATAATCGTCAAAGTCAACGGAGCCGTCCTTCAGATTTATAATACGTCCGCCAAAGTATTTTACAAGGTCATGCTCATGGGTTACCATTATGATAGTTGTACCGCATTCGTTAATGTCCTTTAAAAGTTCAACGATTTCGTATGAAAGCTCAGGGTCAATATTACCTGTCGTCTCATCGGCAATAATAATCTTAGGGTCACAGGCAAAGGCTCTTGCGATAGCCACACGCTGCTGCTCACCGCCGGAAAGCTGACCGGGATAGCATTTCGCCTTATCGCCAAGCTTTACAAGGTTAAGTACATAAGGCACACGCTGACGTATATATTTTTTGGATTTATCTATTACGCGAAGTACAAAAGCCACGTTTTCATATACCGTAAGGTTAGGTATAAGTCTGAAATCCTGAAAAATCATACCTAAAGAGCGGCGAAAATAAGGGAGCTTATGGTTTCTGAGCTTTGCAAGGTTATAGTCGTTTACAAATACACGTCCGCTGGTTGGCTGAATTTCACGGGTAAGGAGCTTGAGCAGGGTACTTTTACCTGCGCCGCTGTTACCTACGATGAATACAAATTCACCCTCGTTTATACGTATATTTACATTGTTGAGAGCGTCAACTCCGCCTTTTAAACCGTCATTATAGTGGACGTCAACGTTCTTTAATTCTACCATATATATGTATATCTCCTTTCTTGTTTTATCTACACAATCTGACAGAAAAAGGGCATAGCTACCCTACTTATAAGACTGCGGGGAGAGGAAAAAGGTTGCAGATTTAAATTAATGATTAAAGATTAATGATGAACAATTGTGGTATCGGCTGTCGCCGATGTATTTAAAATCCGTGCCTGAAGGGCACTCCTTAATCTTTCATCATTCATTCTTCATTATTCATCTGACATTTGCAAATCCCCATAAAAAACACTATGCGAGGCGACAATGTTTCAGCCGCCTCGAATGTTGTCAGTTTAATTTTAGAACTTAACAGGGTCTGCAGAAAGGTACTTTCTTACCATAAGAGCAATTTTGAAGATAATTGCGTGGTCAAATTCTCTTAAGTCAAGTCCTGTCAGCTTTTTAATCTTGTCAAGTCTGTATACAAGTGTGTTTCTGTGTACGAAAAGCTTTCTTGATGTTTCAGAAACGTTAAGGTTGTTTTCAAAGAAACGCTGGATTGTAAACAAAGTTTCGTGGTCAAGAGAGTCAATAGAGCCCTTCTTGAATACTTCTTTTAAGAAGGTTTCGCAAAGTGTTGTGGGCAGGTGATAGATAAGTCTTGCGATACCTAAGTTATCGTAGCTTACAATATTCTTTTCGGTGTCGAATACCTTACCTACTTCAATGGCAATCTGCGCCTCCTTGAAAGAACGTGCAAGGTCCTTGACGCCCATAACGGGTGTACCGATACCAACATTAACACGGGTGAAGAATTCGGTCTGGAGTGTGTCGGAAATAGAACGTGCCAACTTTTCCAAATCCTTAACGTCAATGTTATTCTTGATTTCCTTAACTAAAACAATGTCAGTTTCAGTGATGTTGAAAACAAAGTCCTTATTCTTATCAGGGAAAAGGTTCTGAATTACGTCATAAGCGGAAACGTCATTGCTGGAAACAATGTTGATAAGGAATACAACTCTGCTGATGTCGGAGTTGAAATGGAGTTCACGGGATTTTATGCTGATGTCACCGGGAAGAACGTTATCGAGAATGATATTCTTGATAAAGTTATTGCGGTCATATTTTTCGTCATAGTACTGCTTGATGCTGGAAAGGGATACTGCAAGAATAGAGGCATATTTTCCTGCGATTTCGTCAGTGCCCTCTACAAATACTGCGTAATCAGGCTTTACGTGAACGCCGAAAGGCTTATATGTATAGCCGTCACGGATAAAGATGTCGTGGGATTCGCCAAGTTCGATAGAGAAGAAGTCATTGCTGGTGCCGATACGTGAAAGTTCACTACAAGCTACAACTGTTGCGTTTTCATCAATTACACCGATAATTCTGCCGATAGTATCTCTCATCTGATGAACAACGCCCTGAAATAATCTGTTTGACATAATAATGTTCCTTTCCGGGCATTCAGCCCGTATTGACCATACGCTTTGTCGCTCTTTGAATAAATCAACGCATAGGGGCGTAATGTGTCAGCTTATGTTACTTTTTGCCGCCCTTTTTGGGGGCAGACTATACTCACATATTATTTTAATAGAAAATTAAAAAAAAATCAAGTGTTTTATGTGAAAAATGTAAATTTTTCTTATAAAATTTTTTACATATTGCCAAAAAAGTGATTTTGTGGTATAATACAATGCAAATAATGAATGATTAATGATGAATAATTAATGATTGAGGTGTGCCTACGGCACGATTTTTAAAATGCGGCATTGCCGCATTTTTAATCCGCGCCGAAGGTGCAACCACAATCCTTCATCCTTCATTGTTCATCTTTCATCAAAAAACAAGGAGGTCATAATATGAGCGAAAAATTCTATATAACCACCCCTATCTATTACCCTTCAGGCAATCCCCATATTGGTCACTGCTATACAACCGTAGCTTGTGATACAATTGCACGTTTCAAGAGAATGCAGGGCTATGATGTAATGTTTCTGACAGGTACTGACGAGCATGGTCAGAAAATTGAGCTTAAGGCAAAGGAACAGGGTGTTACTCCTAAGGAATATGTAGACCCTATTGTTGACAATTTCAAGCGCCTTTGGGAAACAATGAATATCAGCTATGACCGTTATGTAAGAACAACAGACGATTATCATATTGAAACAGTACAGAAGATTTTCAAGACCCTTTACGATAAGGGCTATATTTACAAAGGTAAGTATACAGGTA
The DNA here is from genome assembly GCA_045604505.1 of Ruminiclostridium sp. GTDB lineage: Bacteria > Bacillota > Clostridia > Oscillospirales > Ruminococcaceae > Ruminiclostridium_E. Next base: position 8,762 of record JAZUOE010000126.1, read on the forward strand.
AGTATTGTACACCCTGCGAGAGCTTTTGGACAGAGTCACAGTTAGTTGACGGCAAGTGCCCTGACTGCGGCAGAGAGGTTGTTGAGGCTGACGAAGAGGCATATTTCCTTCGTTTGTCGGATTTTGCGGAAAAGGTTGAAAAGTTCCTTACCGAAACCGATTATCTTCAGCCTAAGACACGTGTCAACGAAATGGTAAACAACTTCATAAAGCCCGGTCTTGAGGATTTATGCGTTTCCCGTACCACCTTCACATGGGGCGTACCTGTAGACTTTGACGAGGGTCATGTGGTTTACGTATGGGTTGACGCACTTTCCAACTATATCTCCGCTCTTGGCTATGAAAACAGCGCTTATGACGATTACAGCAAGTATTGGCCCGCAGATATGCACATGACAGCAAAGGAAATCGTACGTTTCCACTCTATCGTATGGCCTGTAATCCTTATGATGCTTGACCTTCCTCTGCCTAAGCGCCTTTACGGTCACGGTTGGATTAACTTCAACGGTCAGAAAATGAGCAAGTCCTTAGGTAACGTTATTGACCCCTTTGTTTTAGCGGAACGTTACGGCGTGGACGCAGTGCGCTATCAGATTTTACGTGATATGCCCTACGGCTCTGACTGTAACTTCTCCAACGAGATTATGATAGGCAGAATTAACACTGACCTTGCCAACGACTTCGGTAACCTTGTATCAAGAACCGTTGCAATGGTTGACAAGTATTTTAAGGGCGCACTTATAAGCGACAAGCAGTCAGGTAAGTTTGATGATGAGCTTAAGGATATGGCAAAGGCACTTCTGCCTAAGGTTGAAGAGGCTGTTAATAATGCTCAGCTTTCAAAGGCTTTAGAGGAAATTTTCAAGGTTGTTTCCCGTGCAAACAAGTACATTGATGAAACAACTCCTTGGGTACTTGCAAAGGACAGCGCAAATCAGGCAAGACTTTCCGCAGTGCTTTACAATCTCCTTGAAACAATCCGTATCACCTCTACTCTCCTTTATCCCTTTATGCCAACAACTATGCCTAAGGTGTGGGAGCAGATAGGTGCGGAAAAGGAAATGGTTACTCTTGAAAATGCCGGTAAGTTCGGTGTTCTTTTCCCCTGCACACAGGTAAACAAGGGTGAGGTGCTGTTCCCGAGAATTGACATTGATAAGGAAATTGAGGAACTCAATGCGCTCTTAGGCCCTAAGAAGGAATGGAAAGAGGACGAGGATTTAGACAAGGCTAATATCATCACTATCGACAAGTTTGCTGAAATCAAGCTGAGAACAGGTGAAATCGTAGCTTGTGAGAAGATGAAGAAGGCTAAGAAACTGCTGAAAATTCAGATAGATGACGGACGTGACGGCAGACAGATTGTGTCAGGTATTGCAAACTATTACACACCCGAAGAGCTTATCGGAAAGAAGATTATTTTCGTGGCAAACTTAGCTCCCGCAAAGCTTTGCGGTGAGGAAAGTCAGGGTATGCTCCTTGCTTGTGACGCAGGAGATGATGTTAAGGTTGTATTCCTTGACGGCGATATTCCTAACGGAAGTACAGTAAGATAACAGAAAGGGCGGGAAACCGCCCTTTTTTGGATTAATGATGAATGATGAATGATGAATGATGAAGGTGTCCGTCTGCGACGGACGGATTAAAAATTGGATTTAAAAAGGGATAAACAGAAAATGCTCTATTTAAATCCGTCGTCCGCAGGACGATACCACAATCATTCATCATTAATTCTTCATCCTTCATCTGCCCTGTCTTGCATTTTTTAAAAAAATGTGATATACTGATAAATAATACTCTTAAAAGGGGTTGAATTTATGAAACTTATATATGCTATCGTGAATAATGATGACTCACACGCAGTTTCTACAAATTTGACAAAAAATGGCTTTTTTGCTACAAAATTAGCCTCTACAGGCGGGTTTCTCATGGCGGGAAACACTACCTTTTTAATTTGCTGTGAAAATGAATGCGTGGATAATATTATTGACATAATAAGAACACATTCCAGAAAACGTACCCAGTATATACCCAGCGCCGCATCTTTCAGCGGTGAGGCAACCCCTATAAGCTACCCTACAGAGGTCAGCGTGGGCGGAGCTACGATTTTTGTTACCGATATTGAGCGGTTTGAAAAGCTGTAATGAAGATATACGGAAAAAAGGAAACCCTGCAGACAATCGGTATGTTTGCAAAATCCGGGCGCATTCCGCACGGAATACTGCTGACCGGTGACGAGGGGGCAGGGAAAAGGGTTATTGCCGACTATATCTCAATGCTGACCCTGTGTGAAAAGGGCGGAGCAGAACCTTGCGGCTGCTGTAATGAATGTATGAGAATTGAGCAGCATATTCACCCTGACGTGGTTTATCCCCTGCGTGAGAGCAAGGGCGGAAAATATACCGTCGGCGAGGTTACAGAATTTATTGCAGAATGCGGTAAGCTGCCCAATGACGCAGAATACAGAATATGTGTTTTTGAGCAGATAGACGAGATGAATGCCTCTTGTCAGAATGCGCTGCTGAAATTTATTGAGGAGCCTCAGCGGTTTAACCGTTTCATCTTCACCTGTGGGGATAAGAGCCGTGTGCTTGAAACAATCATTTCCCGTGTTACGCAGATTAATGTGCCTCTTGTCAGCGAGGAAGAGTGCGTACAGGCGCTTATGGATAACGGCATTGAGCAGGGGAAGGCGGCGGAGCTTTTCCGTATGTTCGGCGGCAGTATCGGGCGCTGTCTTACAGCAAACGAGGACGAGAGCGCAACGGAAATGTTCACCCTTGCAGAGAAGATTGCAGGTGAGATTTTAGATAACAGGGAATATGGCTGCATGGCAGGTTTTGCGGCAGCTAAAAACAGAGAAAATCTGGCTTTGCTGCTGAGAAATCTTTCAGATATTTTCGGCAACGCAGCAATGGTTTGTACAGGCGGCAGGAGTTATGGATTTTTTTCGCCTGTTTCAAAGCGGATTGCCGCAGAAATGAGCCTTAAAAAAATAAATTATATATACGAAACGGCAGGGGAGCTTTTATATGCCCTTGACCTAAATCCAAATGTGCAGATTTTTTCGGCAGGTTGCTGTGCAAGGCTGTTTGCCGCAAGAGAAAAAACGGAGAACTGAAAGGAGCAGGTATGACGGAGATAATCGGAATACGCTTTAAAGAAGTCGGAAAGGTTTATTATTTTTCGCCCGATAAGAAAAAGTTTCAGGCAGGAGAAAAAGCTATTGTTGAAACCGCAAGAGGTATTGAGTGCGGTGAGGTTGTTATTCCTAACCGTGAAATAGATGATGAGCAGGTTGTTCAGCCGCTTAAATCCATTATCCGCAAGGCTACGGAAAATGATTTACGTGTGCTTGAGGAAAACCACAAGAAGGAAACCGAAATTATGAAGGTTTTCGTCAAGAAAATTGAAGAACATAAGCTGCTTATGAAGGCAATTGACGTTGAATACACCTTTGACGGCAGTAAAATTCTGTTCTATTTTACAGCCGAAAACAGAGTGGATTTCCGTGAGATTGTAAAGGACTTAGCGGCAATTTACCGCACACGTATCGAGCTGCGTCAGATAGGTGTACGTGACGAGGCTAAAATGCTGGGCGGACTTGGTATCTGCGGCAGACCCTTCTGCTGTGCAAGTTTCTTGGGCGAGTTTCAGCCTGTGTCAATAAAAATGGCTAAGGAGCAGTCCCTTTCTCTTAATCCCACTAAAATTTCAGGTACCTGCGGCAGACTTATGTGCTGCCTGAAATATGAGCAGGATTGCTATGAAGAATTGCTGAAAATCACACCTAAGATTGACGCTTACGTTGAAACTGCAGAGGGTAAGGGCGTGGTTGTGGAAAACAACATTCTTACAGGAGTATTGAAGGTTCGCCTTGACAAGAAACAGGACGCACCGCCTATTACTGTAAAGAGAGAAGACGTTAAGGTGCTTAAGGACGCAAAAATCCGTGTAAATCGAGATGAAATTGCAGCACTTAAGGGGCTTGAGGACTAATAAAAAGGGCGGGAAACCGCCCTTTTTGATTAATGATGAATGATGAATGATTTTGGTATCGGCTTTGCCGATGAATTTAAATAAGGCATTATCTGTTGATGTCTTTTTAAAGCCAATTTTAAATCCGTCCGACGCAGACGGACACCTCAATTATTCATTATTCATCATTCACCATTCATTTTTCATGGATAAAAAATCACCAAATCTGTAACTGCGAAAATGAATAAAATTTACAAAAAAACAGTTGACTTTATAAGTCGAAAAAGGTATAATTGATTTAATATCATTTTATAGAAAGAAGGATAAAAAAATGGCTTACATTTACCCCGAACCGTCACATACTTTTGGTGAATATCTTCTTGTACCCGGCTATTCTTCTGCCGAATGTATCCCCGCTAATGTTTCACTGAGAACTCCCCTTGTAAAGTTCAAGAAGGGCGAGGAAAGTGCTATTTCTATGAATATTCCTATGGTTTCCGCCATTATGCAGTCTGTTTCAGGCGAAAAAATGGCTATCGCTCTTGCTAAAGAGGGCGGTATTTCCTTTATTTACGGCTCACAGTCCGTAGAGGACGAGGCAGCTATGGTTGCCCGTGTAAAGGCTTATAAGGCAGGTTACGTAAAGAGTGACTCAAATCTTTCTCCCGATATGCTTTTAACAGATGTTCTTGCACTTAAGGAAAAGACAGGTCATTCAACTATGGCTGTTACAGAGGACGGTACACCCGACTCTAAGCTTGTTGGTATCGTAACAGGCAGAGATTACCGCGTGTCAAGAATGGACCCCTCTACAAGAGTTTCTGAATTTATGACACCTCTTGCAAAGCTTATTACTGCTCCCGCTGAAACAACTCTCAAAGAGGCAAACGACATTATCTGGGACCATAAGCTTAACTCCCTTCCTATTGTAGATAAGGACGGAAAGCTCCTTTACTTCGTATTCCGCAAGGACTATGATTCTCACAAGGAAAATAAGAATGAGCTTTTAGATGCACATAAGCGTTATGTTGTCGGCGCAGGTATTAATACACGTGACTACGCTGAGCGTGTTCCCGCTTTAATCGAGGCAGGTGCAGACGTACTTTGTATCGACAGCTCCGAAGGTTACAGCGAATGGCAGAAACTCACTATTGATTGGATAAGAAAGAACTACGGCGACACCGTTAAGGTTGGTGCAGGTAACGTTGTTGACGGCGAAGGTTTCCGTTTCCTTGCTGAATGCGGCGCTGACTTCATCAAGGTTGGTATCGGCGGCGGCTCTATCTGTATCACAAGAGAACAGAAGGGTATCGGCAGAGGACAGGCTACTGCTCTTATCGACGTTTGCGCTGAGCGTGACCGTTACTTTGAAGAAACAGGTATCTATATCCCTGTTTGCTCCGACGGCGGTATTGTTCATGACTACCACATGACACTTGCACTTGCTATGGGTGCCGACTTCCTTATGCTCGGACGTTACTTCTCACGTTTTGACGAATCCCCCACAAACAAGCTTATGCTCAACGGTACTTATGTTAAGGAATACTGGGGTGAGGGTTCCAACAGAGCAAGAAACTGGCAGAGATATGATATGGGCGGCGATAAGAAGTTGTCCTTTGAAGAAGGTGTAGACAGCTACGTTCCTTATGCAGGTTCTCTTAAGGACAATGTCGGTCTTTCTCTTTCAAAGGTTCGCTCCACTATGTGTAACTGCGGCTGCCTTAATATCCCCGACTTCCAAAAGAATGCAAAGATTACTCTTGTATCTTCTACAAGTATTGTTGAGGGTGGCTCACATGACGTTATCCTTAAGGAAAGCAGAGCAGGTAGAGTTGAATAAAAGATTAAAAGGACAGCTTCGGCTGTCCTTTTTTGATAAATAATGAATAATCATTCACCATTCATAATTAATCCTTCGCCAAAGAGTTTTGTGCAACACTTACAAAAATATTCCCCTTTTTGTTTGCAGTTTGACAGTTGATTAATCGTTTACAATATGATATAATTGATTTTGTAATTGGTGTAAACGTTTTTATAGGTTATAACTTAAAATGTTTACTTATGGTGAAGAAAGGATAGGTTACTTTATGAAAATGAAACGTATAGCAGCTGCTGCTCTTGCTGCAAGTATGGTTCTGGGTATTGCCGGTTGTAACAATTCAAGAGACGGCAGCACAGATACACCCACAGCCCCCGCTGAAACAACTACAACAACTGCAGGTATGCAGAATGTTGATTTTGAAGAGGCAGAGGTTGTCGAAATCGACGAAAATCAGGAAACAGGCACAATCAAGGTGCTTATTTATTACGATTTAGTATCACAGGACGCTGATATGGTTGCTCTTTTTGAGTCAAGATACGGCGGTGCTATTGAGCAGGAAATCTGTAGCAGCGGTCCCGGTTACTTTGAAAAGCTGGGTACACTTGTTGCATCTGACCTTTCTCCTGATATTGTTCGTTACGAGTGGATGTCTTTCCCTCACGGCATGTCAAGAAATATGTACACACCCCTTGACAGCTACATTGACTTAGACAGTGAGCTTTGGGTTGGTATGAAGGATATTGCAGAGCAGTTTGTTTACAACGGTAAGCACTTCTACATACCCTACAGAATTTCTTCCAACTTCGCTCTTAACTACAACAGACTTCTCCTTGATGAATACGGCATGGCTGACCCTATGGATATGTATCAGAGCGGTGAATGGACATGGTCTGCATTTGAGGATTTAATCACTGAATGGTGCAATATCAGCCCTGACCACATTGGTTACACAGGCGTTAGTGCTATGAGCTTTGTTTCCACAACAGGTACAAAGATGATTGACGTACAGAATAACGAAATCATCAATAATTTAAAGACTGAAAAGGTTCAGAGAGCTATGGAATTCGTTGAGGGCTTATGCCGTCAGGGTCTTACAGGCGAAGGTTACGTTGACCCCGGTCAGGCTTTCACAGATGGTAAGCTCCTCTTCTTAGGTATGGAACCTACATGGACTTACGGTGCTGCTTGTGAGTCACTCCACAAGGATAATATCGACTATGATATGGCATTCGTTCCCTTCCCCAGAGATGACGCATCTGACCAGTACTATTTAGCTTATGACTCCTTTGGATATATGGTTCCTTCCGGTTCTCAGAACGTTAAGGGCGCTATCGACTGGATTACATTATGCCGTACAGAAGAAACAGACCCTGAAAATGTAGCAGAGGCTAAGGCTAATGCAACTGATTCTTCTACAAGATACTATCCTAAATGTTCAGGTAAGAAGGAAGACGGTTCAAAGTGCGGCTACAGCTTTGTAGAGCATGAAACAGAGGATCTTGATACTTGTCCTGAATGTAACACAGCAAGAAGAGAAAAGTTCTATGCTTACTACAGCGAGGAGCAGTACGAAGTATTAATGGACCTTACTGACCCCACAAGAGGCAAGTTCTCATTCATCTTCGATAACTGCAAGGGCTTTAACTCTGACCTTGGCAATATCTTTGAAGGTATGGGCGAGGCATCTCTCATGGACGGTCCTATCTTCTTTGATGTATCTTACACACAGCTCAGAGAAGAAAACTACAACATGGTTGAATCCATTCTTGACGAATACAGAGAAAGAATGGCTCAGGGCTAATATTAATACCGAAACAACGGAGACCGCAATAGCGGTCGCTGCTTTGTTTTGCTTGTAAACAGGGCGTTTTTTGTCGTTTGCGGAAAATGTTTTTAAAATATTTTTCAAAAAGGTATTGACATTTCAGAGAAAAAGTGATAAATTGTATTTAGCACTCAAAACGCAAGAGTGCTAACACTCAAAGGACTAGACTGCTAATGCAGTCACGGAAGGATTAGGTAAAGAGATGGAAAGCAGGGCTCTTAAAATACTCGACCTCATTGTTGATGAATACATCAGGACGGGCGAACCTATCGGTTCAAAGGCTGTGCAGCAGCTCCTTGATATTCAGGTTTCTTCCGCCACTATCAGAAATGAAATGGCGTCCCTTGAGCAGCAGGGATATCTTGAACACCCTCATACCTCTGCAGGTAGAGTTCCCACCTACAAGGGATTAAGGCTTTACATTCAGCGTCTTTCGGGCACTCACGAGCTGTCAGATGAAGAAAAGGGAATTATAGACAGAATGTTTGTAGATTCCTTAAATCAGACAGACGACGTTATTATCGAAAACGCATCAAAGGCCCTTGCCACACTTACAAACTGCGCTATTGTTTCAACCAGCGAGGCAAGTAAGTTTTCCGTTATCACAAAGGTTGAGGTAATACCCACCGGACGGAGAATGTACGTAATCCTTATGATAACCTCAGCGGGAAATATAAAGAACAGAGTCTGCAGATTGTCATTTGATTTGACAGACGAGCAGATGAATGTTTTTCAGAAGTTTGCAGAGGAAAATCTTAAGGGCGTAAATTTAGAAAATGTTTCAGAAGAATATATAAAGGGAATTTCCGCTGCACTTGGCAGCTACGTTATGTCCCTGTCGCCGCTGCTGAAGGGCATTGCGGATTTATCGGCAGAGATGATGAACGAAAAAGTAAAGATTGAAGGAGAAGAAAACCTTATCGCCTGTCCCGAACTTAAGGGTACGGAAATTGCGGCAGTACTCAGGCAAAGAAATGAGTTTTCAAGGTTCCTTGATAATACTTTTTCAGGACTCAGCGTAATGTTCGGTGAAGAAGACGACACTTTTGTTATTTCAAACTCCAGCATGATTACAGGTTCATTCCACAAAGGGAGCGAAAAAGCAGGTAGCTTTGGTGTAATCGGACCGCTGAGAGTTGATTATAAAAAGATTATACCTTATATAGAATATTTTTCGAGCAAGGTTTCTGACCTTCTGACACAGGAAGAACCGACAGAACCTCTCGCAATAGAAAAAGGAGGCAAAAAAAGTGAGTAAGAAGGAAAAGGAAAAAGAACTGGAGCAGGAAGAAAAAGAAGTTAATGAGGCTGCAGAAAATCAGGTTGACCCAAAGGACGAAGAAATTGCTAAGCTGAAGGACCAGCTTATGCGTAACATGGCAGAATATGACAACTACCGTAAAAGAACTGCTAAAGAACGTACAGAGCTGACTCCCGAAATTACAGCAAGAATTGTAACAGAGTTCCTGCCTGTGCTTGACAATTTGGAAAGAGCGTTACAGACCGAAACAACTGATGAAAAGTACAAAGAGGGCGTAAAGCTTATTTATGATTCCTTTATGGGTACTATGGATAAGCTGGGTGTTGAAAAGGTTCAGACAGAGGATTTTGACCCCGCAGTTCATCAGGCAGTTCAGCAGGTTGAAAGCGAACTTGAAAGCGGAAAGGTTGTTTCTGTTTTCCAGAACGGTTATAAAATCGGTACAAAGGTGTTAAGATTTGCTATGGTAACAGTAGCGCAGTAACACCGATTCTGATGAATGTTTAATGAAGAATGATGAATGGTTGAGGTGACGCCTTCGGCGATTATCTGAAAATTATTTGCAAACAATAAGGTTATATATTTAAGGAGGCAATTTATTATGGCTAAAATTATCGGTATTGACTTAGGTACAACAAACTCTTGCGTATCCGTTATTGAGGGCGGTGAGGCAACAGTCATCACAAACAGCGAAGGCAGCAGAACAACTTCCTCTGTTGTTGCATTCACAAAGGACGGCGAACGTCTTGTAGGTCAGTTAGCAAAGAACCAGGCAGTTACAAACCCTGATAAGACAATTATCTCTATCAAGCGTCACATGGGTTCTGACTATAAGGTTGACATTGACGGCAAGAAGTACACTCCTCAGGAAATCTCCGCTATGATTCTTCAGAAGTTAAAGAGCGAGGCAGAGGCTTATCTTGGTGAAACAGTAACAGACGCAGTTATCACAGTTCCCGCTTACTTTACAGACTCTCAGCGTCAGGCTACAAAGGACGCAGGTCAGATTGCAGGTTTAAAGGTTCACAGAATTATCAACGAGCCTACTGCTGCTGCACTTGCTTACGGCATTGACAAGGAAAATGAACAGAAGATTGTTGTTTACGACTTAGGTGGCGGTACTTTCGACGTTTCCGTTATCGAAATCGGCGACGGCGTTCAGGAAGTTCTTGCAACAGCAGGTAACAACCATCTCGGCGGTGACGACTTTGACCAGAGAATTATCGACTTCTTAGTTGCTGAATTCAAGAGAACAGACGGTACTGACCTTTCTGCTGACAAGTTCGCAATGCAGAGATTAAAGGACGAGGCAGAAAAGGCTAAGATTGCCCTTTCAAACTCCACATCTGTAAACGTAAATATCCCCTATATCACAGCAGACGCTACAGGTCCCAAGCACATGAACACAACTCTTACAAGAGCTAAGTTCAACGAGCTTACCGCTGACCTTGTAGAGGCTACAATGATTCCCTTAAAACAGGCTGTTAAGGACAGTGGTCTTTCCCTTAACGAAATTGACAAGATTCTTCTTGTTGGTGGTTCTACACGTATTCCTGCTGTACAGGAGGCTGTAAAGAGCTATCTCGGTAAAGAACCTTTCAAGGGCATTAACCCTGACGAATGCGTATCTATGGGTGCTGCAATTCAGGGTGGTGTATTAAATAAGGAAGTTACAGGTCTTCTCCTTCTTGACGTTACACCCCTTTCACTTGGTATCGAAACACTTGGTGGTGTTTGCACAAGAATGATTGAAAGAAATACAACAATTCCTACAAAGAAAACACAGGTTTACTCCACAGCAGTTGACAACCAGCCCAGCGTTGAAATTAACGTATTACAG
>JAZUOE010000127.1:0-9147 GCA_045604505.1 Ruminiclostridium sp.
TATTTTTAAACTTATTCATTTGCAACTTCTCCGTAAGTTCTTTTTATCACTAAATTGATTATAACAAAGTTTCCTAACAAAGTCAATGACATAAGCAAATGCAAAGCCGCTTTTGACATCAATATCAAAAGTGGCTTTTTAATACTTCTATAGGACTACCCGACTAATTATCAAGAGGGTTTTGCATATAAAAACAGTCGGTAAAATATACCGACTGTTTTTAGTATTAAACCTTAAGTCTGTCAACCTGGTCCTTAAGCAGTCTTGACTGTCCGCTTAATTCTTCACAAGATGCAGCAGTTTCTTCGGCGGTAGCTGAGTTCTGCTGTACAACAGTAGCAATCTGACCGATACCGATATTAACCTGCTGAATTGATTCAGCCTGAGCTGCAGCAGCCTCTGAAATTTCTTCAATAAGCTTATCTGTCTTACCTGAAATTTCAATAACTTCCTTCATAATATCAGCTGTTTTTTCAGCGATAGTGGAGCCGTTTGTAACAGCCTCAATAGTTGCAGTGATTAAGTCGCCTGTATTCTTAGCGGCCTCTGCAGATTTACCTGCAAGGTTTCTTACTTCGTCAGCAACAACCGCAAAACCCTTACCTGCGTCACCTGCTCTTGCAGCCTCAACAGCGGCATTGAGAGCAAGAATATTTGTCTGGAATGCAATATCATCAATTGCCTTAATAATATTCTGTATTTCGTTGGATTTTGTTTTGATTTCTTCCATTGCAGACAGCATGTGAGTCATTTCACCGTTCTGAATGCTAATCTTTTCCTTGCTCTGTTCGGAAAGCTCATTAGCCTTCTGTGCATTTCTAGCTGTGTTTTCAATCTGAACAGAAATATTGGAAATTGTGGAAGAAAGTTCATCAATAGCTGATGCCTGTTCAGTAGTACCTGACGCAAGAGTTTGTGAACCGAATGCAATCTGTGATGAACCATTCATAACATCATCAGCAGATATATTCATATTGTTGATAATCTGACCTAATGTAAGGGAGATTTTTGCAAAGGATTCCTTGATTTCAACGAAGTCTCCAATATATTCTACAGAGGGCTGTCTTGTAAAGTCGCCGTCTGCCATTGATGAAAGCACAGCGGCAATGTCGCCAATGTAGGAATTAAGAGAGTTTTTAGTAAATTCAAGGTTTTTAACAAAGGTACCGATTTCGTCATTGCTGAATTTAAATGAGGAATCTTCAAAATGGAGATTACCCTTACTCATATTGTCAGCAATACCTGATGCCTCCTTAATAGGCAGCTCGACCATTTTTCTGAGGCTGAAGATAATAACCACACTAGCAATTGCAGCAGTGATTACAGCAATCAGGATTGAAAGTATAACCATAGATGTAGCGAGTGCATCACTTTCAGCAGAGGAGAAACCAGCAAAATAAGCACCAACAACTTTACCGTTTATGTCATACATAGGAATGTAGTTAACATAGTGGTTCTGACCTAAAATATCAGCCTGACCTTTATATTCATTTCCGGAGTCGATAACAGCAGCGCCAACATTTGCTGCCATATCTGTGCCGATAGCTCTCTGTCCGTTTGCATTCACAACTGTAGTAGCAATACGTGTCTTGTTATGGAAAATAGTAACTTCAGCACCTGTCTGTGCCTTTACATCATCAAGGTATGCTGTTTCAGTCATATTCATACCGATGATTACAGAACCTACAACAGAACCGTCATATTCTACAGGTGAATAGAACTGAAGAATAAGACCTGCTGCTGAATCGTCATAAATACCGCTCTTTGTAATGTTTTTAATATCAGCGGCGTTGAAGTTATCGGATTTATAAACGATTGCACCGGCTGTATCAGATACAGCAATGAAGTCGTTATCTGTTTCCTTATACTTATTCCAGTCATCTTTGAGAATAGAAGTATCGCTGTCAGCAATAGCAATACCAATAGCCTTATCAGTTTCAAGAATATGGTAGATTTCTTCTAATCTTTCCTGTTCAGCAGTTACTGTGTGCTGTAATACATTAACACCTGTAGAAGACTGCATAAGCATAAGTTCATCGCTATGATTCAGTGATTGAAAAATTGTAGATACTATAATTATTGCACAAGCAACAACAAGACATATATCTACTAAAATAGTTAGTTTAGTGCTTAATTTTTGCATGATGTACCTCCATGTACACAGTTATTATTGTTTTATATCCTGACAATATTTAATGTTAAGCAATATCTTCAGGTGAAAGGAGCTTTATGTTTTTTGTGGTAAGAACTTCAACAGCCTTATCGTTATTATCAACACGTACAACAATATCAGCCTGTCCTTCTCTTTTGCACATAAGGGAGTAGCAGTATTCAACGTTAATTCCTGCATCTTCAAAAGCGGCAATAACATCAAATAATGCGCCTGAATAATCAGGGATTGTAAAGCCGATAACCTTTGTTTTTGTAGCAGTACAGCCGCTTTCTTTTAAAATGGAAAGTGCAGCAGCAGCGTCCTTTACAACAATTCTGATAATACCGAAATCGGTTGTATCTGCGATTGTAAGAGCGCGGATATCAATGCTGTTTTCTTTAAGAATTCCCATTACATAAGCAAGTCTGCCTGTTTTGTTTTCAATAAAAACGGAAATCTGTTCTAACATAGTTTTACCTCCCTTTACTTAGTAAATTTGTTCTTGATTTTACGGTTATCAATGCAACGTGTAGCCTTACCCATAGAACGAGCGAGGGACTTAGGCTCAAGGAGTTTAATTGTAACGCCAACGCCGATAGCAGAGTCAATAGCGGATTTGAGCTTTTTCTTGTAAGCCTCAACGTCCTTAACGTTATCACCGAACATATCATCTCTGATTTCAAGCTGAACCTCAAGAGTATCAAGATTATTAACTCTGTCAACAACTAACAGGTAGTTAGTAGCCTTATTATCAACGCTGAGAAGAGCAGATTCAATCTGTGAAGGGAATACATTAACACCACGAATAATAAGCATATCATCGGTTCTGCCCTGAGGCTTGAGCATACGAACGAGAGTTCTGCCACATTCACACTTGTCATAAACAAGAGTCGCAATATCGCGTGTTCTGTATCTGATAAGTGGGAGAGCCTCCTTAGTGATACAAGTGAAAACAAGCTCACCTTGTTCACCTGCGGGAAGAACTTCCAGTGTATCGGGGTCAATAATTTCAGGAATGAAGTGGTCTTCGCAGATGTGCATACCGCACTGATATTCACATTCACAGGATACAGAGGGTCCCATAATTTCAGAAAGACCGTAAATATCGTAAGCCTTGATGCCAAGACCCGCCTCAATTTCTTTTCTCATTTCTTCGGTCCAGGGTTCTGCACCGAAAACACCTGCCTTAAGCTTAAGGTCGTCCTTTGACATACCGATTTCATTCATAAGTTCAATAAGGCTGATAGCATAAGAGGGAGTCATACATACGATTGTAGAACCGAAGTCACGGAACATTTCAAGCTGACGCTGACTGTTACCTGCAGAGGCGGGGATTGCTGTCGCACCAAGCTTTTCAGCACCGTAATGCATACCTAAACCGCCTGTGAAAAGACCGTAACCGTAGGATACGTGTACAAAGTCGTTCTTGTCACCGCCGCAGGAGGCGAGTGCTCTTGCAGCACATTCGGCCCAGATGTCAATATCATTCTGAGTGTAGCCGACAACTGTCTGCTTACCTGTTGTACCTGATGATGCGTGAATACGTACAACCTCACTTGTTGGTGTAGCAAACATACCATAAGGGTAATTGTCGCGTAAATCCTGCTTTGTTGTGAAGGGGAGTTTGCTTAAATCAGCAATTGTCTTAATATCCTCAGGCTTAACACCTGCTGCGTCCATTTTTTCACGATAAGGCTTTACGTTGTCATAAACGCGTCTAATCTGCTGGGAAAGACGAAAAGACTGGAGTGCCTCAAGCTCATGGCGAGGTGCGCATTCAATTTCTTTTTTGAAATAGTTCATTTTGCAAATGGTCCTTTCTGTTTGAATTGAGTTTATACATTTTCGCCGAGAGCAAAAGCTTTTCGGTTAATTTCCAGCGCTTTAGGAGGAACACATTCCTCAAGTGCTTTTTTCCAAGCCTCAGCAGGGAAGTCCATAATCTTTGAAAGTACACCCATAAGTACCACGTTTACGGCACGTGATGAACCTGCCTCATTTGCAAGAGAAAGTGCGTCAAGTGCAGTTATATCAACGCCCTTAGCCTTGATTTTCTCTACAATATCAGCGGGGTATTCCATTGCTCCTGTGATTACAGGCATGGGGGCTGTCTGCTGTGTATTTGTAATGATTTTTCCACCTTTTTTCAAGTAGGAAAGCCATCTTGCTGCCTCTAATTCTTCAAAGGAAATAATAATATCTGCCTCACCCTTTTCAATAACAGGAGAGAATACCTCTTCGCCGTACTTGATATATGTAACAACGGAGCCGCCTCTCTGAGACATTCCGTGAACCTCAGAAACCTTGACATCAAAGCCCTGAGAGAGAAGTGTATTACCTAAAATTCTACTGGCGAGGAGAGTACCCTGACCGCCAACGCCAACAAGCATAATTGATTTTGTAGCCATTAAACCTTACCTCCGATTATTCTTCAATTGCGTCAAATTTGCACATCTGTGAGCAAAGCTTACAGCCAACGCAAAGTGTATTGTCAATTTTAGCCTTGCCATCTGCCATAGAGATTGCAGGACAACCGATTTTCATACAAGCCTTACAGGATTTGCACTTATCGGTGTTGATTTTAAGAGGAGGATTGTGTTTAACTGTTTTAAGAAGAGCGCAAGGCTTTCTTGTGATAATAACACTGGGAGCCTCTGCGTTAAGCTCTTCCTTGATTACTCTTTCAAGCTCTGCAAGGTTACCCGGGTCAACAACAGTTACACGGTCAATACCTACAGCTTTTACTACAGCCTCGAGGTCAACTGCACTTGCAGGGTCACCGTGAATATTCTTACCGTTAGCAGGGTTATTCTGATGACCTGTCATACCTGTAATGGAGTTATCAAGAACAATTACAGTAGAGTTGCTGGAGTTATAAGCAATATTAATAAGACCTGTGATACCTGAGTGCATAAAGGTTGAGTCACCGATTACAGCAACAGCCTTGTTTTCATATTCACCCTTACGTGCCTTATTAAAGCCGTGAAGGCCGCTGATAGAGGCACCCATACAGACAGTTGTGTCCATTGCGTTGAGTGGAGCAGCAGCGCCTAATGTATAACAGCCGATATCACCGCTCACCATAACGCCCAACTTCTTTAATGTGTAGAACACACCTCTATGAGGACAACCTGCGCACATTACAGGTGGTCTTACAGGTACGTTTTCGTCAAATTCAATGTATTCAGCCTTTTCACCAAGAATTTTTTCACGGAGATAGGACTGTGAATATTCACCGATAAATGTAAATTCTGCCTTGCCGATAGGGTCAAGACCAATTTTGCGGCAGTGAGTTTCAATAACGTCATCTAATTCTTCGATAACATAAAGCTTATCCACCTTAGCAGCAAAATCCTTTATAAGCTGAACAGGCATGGGGTTAATCATACCAAGTTTCAGATAACTTGCGTTTTCACCAAGAGCCTCCTTAGCGTACTGATATGCAATACCTGCTGTAATAATACCGATTTTTGTACTGCCCATTTCGACTTTATTGAGAGGAGATGTTTCAGCGTATTCGGTAAGCTTTCTTGTACGTTCCTCAACAACAATATGTTTTGGCTTTGCATTAGCGGGAGTCATAACATACTTAGCAATATTGCGGGAATATTCGGGGAGTGTTTTTTCTACTCTTTCTTCTTCAGCAACCTTACTCTGAGAGTGAGAAACTCTTGTGGAAAGGCGAAGAAGTACAGGTGTATCGAACTGCTCACTGATTTCAAAAGCAAGTTTTGTATAATCCTTACATTCAGCGCTGTCAGAAGGTTCAAGCATAGGAACCTTTGCGGAAACTGCATAATGACGAGAATCCTGTTCATTCTGAGAAGAGTGCATACCCTGGTCATCAGCAACCGCAATAACAAGTCCGCCGTTTACACCGGTATATGATGCAGTAAAGAGCGGGTCAGCAGCAACATTAAGACCAACGTGTTTCATAGCTGTGAAAGAACGCGCACCGGCAATTGCTGCACCGACAGCAGTTTCACAAGCAACCTTTTCGTTAGGAGCCCATTCAGTGTGCATTACTTCTTCAGGATATGTAGATGCAAATTCAGTGATTTCCGTACTAGGAGTGCCGGGATAGCTGGATACTACTGTTACCCCTGCCTCGAATAAGCCCCTAGCAACCGCCTGATTGCCAAGCATTAATTTAGCCATTTTAAATAACCTCCAAAATGTGTTTCTTTTTGATACAACACAGAATATTATCATCATTATACCATATTTTTAATAGTTTGAGAATACTTTTAATAAATTTTTTACATTTTGCACTATTTTTTGCAAAAAATGTGGTAAATTTGACATTAGTTGAATTTAAAATATCGTAAATTAAGCGGAAAATCCCCTTACTGCTGGTGCGCAGTAAGGAGATTTTTGTTATTTATTGAATTCTTCCATTGCCTTTTCAATAAGGTAGTCGGTGTCATTGTCAAATAATGCCTTTACTGCCTCGTCATCAAAGGGAATTTTTATCTCAATGTCATTGCCGCTTTCGTAATCCAAACCTGAGTCAACTGAAATATTTCCGTTTTCATCAAGTAAAAGAGATGATGAGAACTGGAACATACCGTGATTGAGGTAAACACCGCCGATACCTTGTGCAGAACCGTTGGATTCTGTAAAGCCCATTACAGTGATGTTGTCAAAGTCGCTTAGTATTTCTACAGTATGGTCAGCAGCGCTTATAGAGTTGGAATTTACAAGAATAATAATCTTGCCCTTCCAAATTTCTTCGCCTGTGTAGTAATTCTTTGTGCTTTCAGCATATTTACCTGTTTCTTTGTTAAAAACATATTTCTGCGTTTCTTTATCCCATAAGCCGTCAGTACAGTAATAATGTTCGCCCACAGGTGCAATTGTTTCTGCAATTGCCTTTACCATTCCACCGGCACCGCCGCTGTTATTTCTCATATCTATAATGAGATTTTCATAACCTAATTCGCTGTATTCCTTAAGGTTTGTAACAAAGACATTCTTAACATTAGAATAATTGTTGGAATTAGAAGAATCTCTGTCATACATCATCATTTTCAGGCGTATGGCAACAGTTTTTTCGTCAAGTTCAACCCAGCCGAAATGCTTTGTTTCAAGTCCGCCGTCGATAATTTCAAGAGCAGTTTTCATACGACCGGAGTAGTACGCACCAATTTTTGAAAGCTCTGCTGTTTTTTCGTTGCCGCTTTCATCGAGATATGTGATTGCTACAGTATCGCCGCCTGTACCGGCAGCATATAGGGCACGGTAAAAGAGTTCGTTATCCTTATCGGCAAAAGCGGTAGGTGAATATTTTGTATATTCCTTACCGATTTCTACAGGGTCCTGTCCGTTCCATGAAATAACGGTTGTGCCGTTATAAATGCCAAGAGAATTGAGTGAGGGGTCAACATTCACTGCTGCAATACTTCCGTCAGCAAGTGACATAAGTGCAAGTCCGTAGTCGTTTCCTAAAACTTTGTCAAAGGCTTTTTCCATAATTGCCTCATAGTCGCCGTCAGGAAGATAGCCGACGTGTCCATCTCTGAATTCAGATGAAAATTCAAGCCATGTGAGGAAATTTTCTACCTCATCATTTTTTACCTCAGCCTTACGGAATTTCGGAAGGTATTCATCATAAAGTTCGTCCCAGTTAACACCCTTATGTTCTGCAAGAATATAATAGGATTTCATTTTTGCAAAAGCAGTTTTAAAATCCTCAACATAAGTTGCCGCACGATAACCGCTGTATGTATTGGCAGCTATAATGCTTGTGAGAATTGATATACAAGCAATGCCACAGGAAATCTGACGAGATTTTCTTTTTTCAATGAAAAATCCAACTAAAGGAATAACGGAACCTATATACGCACCGAGCATACAAATGTCAACAGGGCAGATTGATACGTAAATAAGACAGAATATTGCGGGAATAAGGTAGCAGATGCGCCATTTTGTGTTTATGTATTTTTCAGCAAAATATGAAATTATTATCAATCCCACACACAGCACAAGCTCCACTATAATCAATATTAAATCACCTTTAATCATTGTCGAAAATCCTTTCTTTAGTTAAGGTCGTCTTTTTTGAAGAAGATATATCCGAGATACAGACAAGCGGCACTGATGATAACCGAGCTTAGTATTGATATGATAATATCACTTACAGGGAGTGCTGTGTCAAAAACGAGGTTTACATTTTCTTCGAGTCCGTATGTTGTCCAGACGTCAACGGTGATTACCTTTGTAATTGTAGTAAAGCCGAGAGTGAAGTAACTGCTTGTAAATCCAAGCATATTTCCAATCACAAGCATATTTCCAATCATAATTCCAACCCAGCCTAATGCCATAACAATATATGGGTTTTTAAGCAGAAAGGACAGGAAAATCAGCTCACAAATTATTCTGATTACAGGGAAAAGCAAAAGGAAAACTCTGAAAGCTACATCACCGATGCTGATATCATCGCCCCAGCCATTTCTTATTGTAGTAGCAATAATAGGTGCAGTTGAGGAAAGAACACATCCAAGTGTTCCTACAATAATAGGCGGAATTGCGCGTCCGAAGAACACATCACGTCTTATATGTCCTGATAAAAGTTCGTAGTTTGTAGTTTTGTCCAGAAAGTCATTGCCACACATCAACGGTACTGTTATTGCAACAAAAAGCATAGAGAAGGTAATAAAACCTATCATGTTGTTTGCAAAGGATTCACCGCCTGAAACGGGGGCGTCATTTATATACGAATTATCGTCTACAAATATTGATATTAGTATTGAACAGGCTGTAACTCCGATAAATGTGAAAAGGGGAATTACCTCTTTAGTTAGCTGATAGAATTGTGCTTTTATTATATTACGCATTTTCTTCTCCTTTTCATTAACGCATGTCGCTTTTCTTGAATACGATATAGCTGATTAAAATACAAGCTGCACTAAATCCTAATGAGCTTAAAATTGTTCCTACGACAAGCGAGGGTTCCATTTCTGTTATAAATACTTCAATGTCCTTGCCGTCTATGT
>JAZUOE010000128.1:0-1818 GCA_045604505.1 Ruminiclostridium sp.
TCCTTTCTTTTTGTTGGTTTACACCACAAACGGATAAAAACCGTCTTGCAATAGTAACCCATTATATACAACACGCCTATTATAACACAGTTATATGAAAAAATCAATACATTTTTTAAAAAAATATGTGTTTTTTTTAAAAAAGTGCTGTATTTTTTTGGAAAATGTGCTATAATGATTAAGAATAAGAATTTAACCGAAAGGATTGGTATAATTGAAAAAGACAAAGAAATGGATTTCGATTCTTTTAGCAGGAACAATGCTCACAACATTTTCCGCTTGTAATAACGAACCGGAGGATACGGCTGAAACAGAGGACCCTGCTCTTACAGCGGTTACAGATGAAGAAGGTAACCCTGTTACTGATGAAAACGGTGAATTAATTCCCGCAGAGCCTGTCGAAGAAAAGGTGTATAAGGTTGGCTTTATCTACAACAATGAAGTCAGCGACGGTTCTACAAATGCAATTTTTGAAAATGCCAGAGACCAGATTGAAAGAACACTTGCCATTGAAACCTGTTACATAGAAAATGTACTTGTTTCTGAAATTCCCGCTGCAGTAAGAGAACTGCAGGACAGTGGTTGTAATATAATCGTTTCTGCAAGTGCCCGTTTTGCTAATTCTATATCAAAAGAGGCAAGTGCATCTGCAGATACATATTATATAAGCTTTGGCGGTGACAGCAGCGGACCAAACTACTCATCATTCGGTGGTGAGCTTTATCAGACAGCTAATGTTACAGGTATTGCTGCCGCATATAATTCTGAAACAAATAAACTTGGAATTGTTGCAGACCCAAGTTCATATAACGCTTATGGAATTATTAATTCCTACGTTTTAGGCGCAAAGGAAATTATGGGCGCTCAGATTGATACCCGTCTTAACTGGGTTTGGTCAGACAATGAGGAAAAAGTTAAGGCAGCAGTTGATGACCTTGTTTCTCAGGACTGCGATGTAATTATGTGCTACACCGAAACCGATACCGCTGCAAAGTATTGTGAAGAAATCGGCGTTAAGGTTGTCGCAAACTCCTGCAATCTTCCTGAAATTGCTCCTAATAACTACCTTACAGGATTTTTCTTTAATTCTTCAACATTTATAGTTGATACAGTTCGCTCAATAAAAGCTGATAACTTTGTTTCTTCCGTACACAGCGGCGGAATTGCAGCAGGTACAGCAAGACTTATTGATTTCTCCCCTTCCTGCCGTGAAGGAACAGATACTATCGCTACAAAGCTTTATGAATACGTTAAAAACGGACAGGCACATGTATTCACAGGTGAAATCAAAAACAGAAACTATGATGTAATGGTTGAAAAAGGACAACAGCTTAATTTCTCTTCTATCCGTGATATTGATTGGCTCATTCTTGGAATTACATCAATCACTGACTTTACTAACGTTATTCAGACACCCACACCCAGCGATATGATTGTAAAAGAATGATGAAAAAGCCGGTTGTATGTTTTTTAGGCAACAAAGAGCGCTGTTATGAAATTATTAATCATTTCGGTAACAAAATCAAGTCTTATTATATTAATAAAGTGAACACAGATGATGATAGAATTTCATCTAAACAGCCGACGCTTATCTGTTTTATAATGGAAAAGAGCAGATTTGCCCACTCGGCACATTATACCGCAGCTTTGGATTATTCTAAAAGAACATTGTGCCCTATCTATGTTATAAGCACACATGACCAGTTCGACGGCATGAAAAAGCGATGCTACAAATCGGTTATACGCAAAGTAACACCTTTAGGATTATACAGAGCAATAAGAAATTCTATAAAACAATTAAGCAGTATTTCAGATGAT
>JAZUOE010000129.1:0-4523 GCA_045604505.1 Ruminiclostridium sp.
AACATCAAATCAAGCACCTGACTGATATTTTCAACAGGGATAAATTCAACGTTTTCTCTTACCACGGGGTCAATTTCCGATACATCAGGAAGATTTTTATGCGGAATAATTACTTTTCTGATTCCTGATTTATAAGCAGCAATTGTTTTTTCTTTTAAGCCGCCTATAGGTAGAACGTTACCTCTGAGTGTAATTTCACCGGTCATTACTATATCATGTCTTACTTTCAAATTAGTCAATGCAGAACATATAGCGGTTGCCATAGTGATACCTGCAGAAGGCCCGTCCTTAGGTACTGCACCCTCGGGAGCGTGAATATGTATATCTTTATTCTTATAGAAATCAGAATCTATATCATATTCCTTACATCTGCTACGAATACAAGTTAGGGCTGTTTTTGCAGATTCCTGCATTACATCGCCAAGCGAACCTGTCAACTCGATTTTACCTGTACCGTCCATAACAGCAACTTCTATAGGCAGGATCTCACCTCCAACAGATGTCCATGCAAGACCATTACATACACCTACCTGCGATTTGCTTGAATAGAAGTCACCGGTATACTTAGCGGGTCCGAGATATTTATCAATGTTGTTTGCTGTTATACTAACAGATTTATCGTCATTTATAATCTCAACCGCTGCTTTGCGCATAAGTTTCGAAATAATGCGTTCTAAGGAACGAACTCCCGCCTCTCTGGTATAAGAGTCAATTAATTTATAAATCGCGCTGTCAGCGATTTTAAAGGATCTACCGGTAAGTCCGTTGTTTACAAGTTGTTTCTTTATAAGATGACGCTTTGCAATATTGAATTTTTCCTCACGAGTATAACTGGATAATTCAATAATATCCATTCGATCTCTCAGAGGAGCAGGAATTGAACTCAAGTCATTAGCGGTAGTTATGAACATAACGTCCGATAAATCAAAAGGAATATCAAGATAATGATCTACGAATTCAAAATTCTGTTCTCCGTCTAAAACCTCGAGTAAAGCGGATGTAGGGTCGCCTTTATAGTCATTAGAAAGTTTATCGATCTCGTCAAGAACCATAAGAGGATTCATTGAACCAGCTTTCTTAATTCCTGCCATTATACGACCGGGCATTGAACCGATATATGTACGACGATGGCCTCTAATTTCTGCTTCATCCTTAACTCCGCCCAAAGATATACGAACTGATTTTCTTCCGATATTTTTTGCAACAGATAAAGCAATTGATGTCTTACCAACACCAGGAGGGCCAACTAAGCAAATAATGTTCCCTTTGCTCTGAGGGTTAAGTTTTCTGACCGCCAAAGATTCAATAATGCGTTCTTTAACTTTATCAAGTCCGAAGTGTTCCTTATCAAATGCTTCACGTACTGCTCTTAAATCAATAATTTCCTCTGTATATTCGTGCCAGGGAAGTTCAAGACAAGTATCAATATACGTTCTGATAAGAGCTGCTTCTTGACTACCAAATGGCAATCTTTCGAGTTTAGAACATTCTTTGAGAAGAAGAGACTCTATCTCCTCCCCCATATTCTTCTCTTTAATTGCTTCTCTGAGATTATCTGCCTCAAGTTCAGGGTCCTCGTCGCCACCTAATTCTTCTTGAATAGCACGAATTTCTTCTCTTAAGAACATTTCTCTCTGAGCTTGTTCAAGATTTGCTTTTGTACGTTCCGATATCTCACGCTCAATCTCAATAACCACCATATCGTTATTAAGCATACTGATAAGCGCCTCGGTACGTACAGCAACGTCTGTCATCTCAAGCAGTGTCTGTTTATTTCTGTAATCAAGCGGAATGTGTCCTGCAATATAATCTGAAAGTTCACCGCAGTTATGACACAGTCCGACTTTAAACATAATATCAGATGGAAGCTTTGAATTAAGCGACATATATTTTTCAAATGTTGATTTAAGGGAACGTCTGAGTGCTAATTCTTCAACTTCATCCGAACACTTAGTTTCAATAATTTCCTTAACATCTGCAGAAAGAAAATTATTATTTTCAACTATATATTTAATTTCAGCACGATATAAACCTTCAAGTACAATTCGAACAGTATGATCGGGTTGTTTAACAACCTGAACTATACGCGAAACAACACCTGTCTGATATAAATCAGATACTTCAGGATCGTTATCTGACGGATCAAACTGTGTTGATGCAAAAATTAGCTGATCATCCTGCATTGCGGCTTTAATCGCGCTGATAGACATCTTTCTGCCTATATCAAGATGAAGCATCATTTTAGGAAAAACGACTACTCCTCGTAAAGGTAAAACAGGAATATCGCATTTAATTGAGTCGTTTTCAAACATAATTTACCTCTTAATAAAAAATTGCAATTGCCGTACGCCAAAATTAGCGTACGGCATTAATGCTAAATAAAATAGAGTGATTAATCATTATTATCACTATGTCTGATAATAGTAGGTTCTTGACCTTTTTCTATTACTTCAGCAGTGATAATCACTTTAGTTATAGATTTATCCTTTGGCACATCAAACATCAGTTGAGTGAGCGTACCTTCCATTATACCTCTTAAGCCTCTTGCACCTGTTCGTTGTTCAAGTGCTTTTCTTGCAATAGCCCTCAAAGCATCGTCGGTGAACTCGAGTGTTACATCATCAAAAGCAAACAGTTTAACATATTGCTTCAAAAGTGAGTTCTTCGGTTCAGATACTATTTTAACAAGGGCTTCTTCATCAAGACCTGATAAAGCAGTAATAACAGGAAGTCTACCGACGAGTTCAGGGATAAGACCGTATTTCACGAGGTCATGGGATACAACTTTATCCATCCAAAACGTTTCGTCGATTTCACGTTTATCGATAATATGCGACTCAAATCCTAAGGTTGAAGAATCAGTACGTTTTTCAACTACTTTTTCAAGTCCGTCAAAAGCACCACCACAGATAAAGAGTATATTCTTTGTGTCAATAGCGATGAAATCTTGCTGAGGATGTTTTCTTCCACCCTGAGGAGGAACATTAGCAACAGTGCCTTCGATTATCTTAAGCAGAGCTTGTTGAACACCCTCACCGCTGACATCTCTTGTAATAGACGGATTCTCAGACTTTCTTGATATCTTGTCGATTTCATCGATATAAATAATACCGGTCTGAGCCTTCTCAATATCATAGTCAGCTGCCTGAATAAGTTTAAGAAGTATATTCTCTACATCTTCTCCAACGTAACCTGCTTCTGTGAGAGTTGTTGCATCTGCTATAGCAAACGGAACATCTAATGCCTTAGCCAATGTCTGAGCAAGTAATGTCTTTCCTACACCCGTAGGTCCTAAAAGTAAGACGTTACTCTTAGAAAACTCAACATCGTCATCTTCGTTAAATACACGTTTGTAATGATTATAAACCGCAACACTCAGAGTGATTTTAGCCTTATCCTGACCAATAACATATTCGTCGAGAATAGCCTTGATTTCGTGTGGTTTAAGGAGAAGTGTAGCGTCTATTTTATCTGTAACTTCAGGTTTGAAAGGTTCACTTTCATCAAGTATCGACATACAAAGCTCTACACAAGCATCGCAAATATATACGCCGTTACCTGCGATAAGTTTGCCTACCATTCCTTGGGTTTTGCCACAGAAAGTGCAACAAACATCTCCGTTATCTTTAACATTAGACATAATATCTATTATCTACTTTCTATAACCTTATCTATAAGGCCGTATTCAAGAGCCTGCTGAGCGGCCATGAAATTATCTCTTTCTGTATCTCTGATAATAACATCAAGAGGCTGACCTGTATTCTTTGCAAGAATCTCGTTGAGTTTCTTCTTTGTATGGAGAATATGTTTTGCGTGAATCTCAATATCAGTTGCCTGACCTTTAGCTCCACCGCTGGGCTGATGAATCATAATATCTGCATTAGGAAGAGCATATCTCTTACCGGGAGTGCCCGCAGAAAGCAAGAATGCGCCCATAGATGCTGCCATACCCATACAAATTGTTGATACATCGCACTTGATATACTGCATAGTATCATAAATAGCCATACCGTCTGTAACAGAGCCACCGGGGCTGTTGATATACAAACTGATATCCTTTGAAGGATCCTGACCTTCAAGATATAAAAGCTGAGCAACTACAACACCTGCAGAAGCGGAATTTACCTCTTCGTTCAATATGATTATTCTATCGTTGAGCAATCTTGAGAAAATATCGTAGGAACGCTCACCGCGACTTGTCTGTTCAACAACATAAGGTACAAAACTCATAATAATCATCCTTTCAGAATAATACTTAACAAAATTAACGAGAGATATTCATAAATGTTTATTCTATTGATTATTTAACAGAAGCAGCTTCTCTTACAAGGTCCATTGCACGCTGAACGGCAAGATCATCACGCTGATCTTCTACATCAACGATCATCTTAATACGATCAACGTCTACACCATAAGATTCTGCAAGGCGAGCAAACTCTGCATCAACTTCATCATCTGTAACTGTGATATTCTCAAGTTTAGCAATCTTCTTGAGTGCAAGGCGAAGTTTAACTCTACGCTCT
>JAZUOE010000130.1:0-5608 GCA_045604505.1 Ruminiclostridium sp.
ATTTACACTAAAAAAAGTATAGCATATATATTCGTTTTTTTGGTATGCAGAAGTGCATTATTTCTTTGTATTGCAAACAAAAAAGCGGTGCATAGCACCGCCGTTACAGGTATTCATTCCTCTTCGTCACCCCAGATGAACTGACAGGCGTCATTATAAGGTGTTTTATGTTCAAGACAATGATAAATCTTTGCATCCTCCATGCGTCTGACATAAAGAACATGCCGCTCACCGAGCGTAAGCATACGCTGCACCTCTTCCACAGAAAGCATGAGATAAAGTCCGATTTTGATAATCTGAACCCTTGACGGATGCCTTGTCCCGTTAAGAATCTGATAACCGTAATTTCTGTCCATATTCAGTGCACGTATAAGCTTTGAACGCTTCACGCTTCTCTCGTCAAGCAGCTTGTTTATGTATTCCGCAAGCGGAACGGCGGCATTCTCGTCAACCATACCTGCATTCAGTCTTTTCGTGCGTCTGATTCTCGCTTCTAAATCCTCTGTTCTCATTTTCCTCTCCTAGTAGTATAATACAAAACTTCCGTACATTTCATTTGTTATTTCATTTGCTTCATCCTCACTGAATCCGTTTCCCTCGGCGGCAACTATATCACTGACATAAAGTCCGTAAAAGGTTTCTTCATGACCGTTCAGAAGATTGTTATCCACATATAACTCAATAATATTGCACCCATAAAGGGGCGAAAGATCTGACAGGTTATTACGTCCGAGGTATACATATTCAAGACCTTTGCTGTCGCTCAAAGGTGAAATGTCATACAATCCGCATCCGGAAAGGCATACCATTTCAAGTTCAGTCATTCCTGATAAAGCATCGAGATTTCCTATCTGCGCCTCATTGAATCCTACCTTACGAAGATTTCTGCAGTTTTTCAACGGAGTAATATCTGTAACATAATTGTCACCGAGAAAAACCTGTTCAAGCTCCGTTTTATCGGACAGTACCGAAATGTCAGAAATGCTGTTGTTTTCGGCGCTGAGCTTGCGCAGCCCGTCCATGTCATCGAGAAAGCTTATATCAGTTACATTGTTATTGCTGAAATGAAGTTCTTCCAGTGCCGAAAGCCCGTCAAGGCAGGAAAGGTCAGTTATATAATTGTTGTTAAGGTTAAGATATGTAAGCTTTTTCAGATGTCTGAGATTTGAAATCTGGGCATTTGTCAGCTCCCTGTTTTCCAGTTCAAGCTCTGTAATATCCACTGAATAAAGCTCACCGCCGATTTTCACTTCAATCGGAGCACCAGCCACTCCCCTGAACAAAACCACAGCGACTGTTATCATAACAAGCAGAACTGCTGCTCCGATAACAGCAAAAAGATTCTTTCTTTTTCCGCGTTTTTTACATGGCGGTCTGTTCTGCTGAACCTCTGTAATTTTTTCTATATCAACCGGAATCCTTTCCGCTGTTATGCCACAACTCCTGATATCCGAAAGCATATCGCAGGCGTAAGTATAACGGTTTTCAACTTTTACAGAGGCAGCCTTTTTTATAATTACATTCAAGGACGGAGTTATTCCACTAAGCGCTTCGGAAAACAGATTGTCCGACTCCATGCGCGCAAGAGGGTCTTCGGGAGTCTTTGCAGTAAGCCCGAAATACAAGGATGTGCCTAGCGAATAAAGGTCAGTCCAGCTTCCGTGGTTACCGTTTCGCTGGTACTGCTCCAATGGGGCAAAGCCCTGTTTCAGAACAACAGACATACCCTGCTGTTTATCCTCTATTACTTTTGCCGAGCCGAAATCGATAAGCTTGATTGCCCCGTTAGCACATATCATTATATTATCCGGCGATACATCCCTATGCAATACGTTAGCCTCATGCATTACCGAAAGCGCAGGAAGTATCCTTTCTGCAATATATATTGCCTGGGATTCGGACAAAACACCGCACTCTGATACATAACGCTTAAGCGACACACCCTTGATGTATTCCATGACATAATAGGCTGTGCCATTCTGACGGAATACATCGTATATACCGAGAATTTCCGAACATTCGCTGAATTTCGAGATTATTTCCGCTTCATATGTAAAATTCTTAAGCCCCGAATAAAAGGCTTCGGCGTGCTGCGATGTCATCGGTTCAACAATCGTATTGTTCATAGAGCGCACAGCGGTACCGTAGGGGAAATACTCCTTTATAGCAACAACTCTGTCTTCCGCTTCATCATACGCAAGATATATTATGCCGAATCCGCCTCTTCCCAGTATTCTGCCGATAACATAACGGGATTCAAGTGAGGCGCCTATCGGCAAGGCATCGTATTCGGACTCGTCCGTCTGAATTGTATTTCCACAGTTTGAACAGATATTGCCGCTGACCATAGAAAAACAGTTTCCACAGAGTTTCTTAGGCATGAAGCATTATCTCCTTTCGGTATATTCGCTGGGATTGTCTTAGTATATATTTTTCATATTATATCACAATCAATCAGGAAATTGGTATGCATAATTGCACACTATTTTCCATAGTGTTGATTTTTGGCAATTGCATTTTAAAAAAACTCGTGGTATAATTATGTCAGCAACTATGAGCAGGGGGTGATTACCATAAAAACTACAGATCTTGAAAACAGACTCAGTCAGAATGAGGAATTCGATGAAGAGCTTATAAAGCAGAATCCTGCACCTGATTTCTATTTGCTTATGGACAGCCTGCTTAAAGAACGTAATATGAAACGTTCCGACCTGATTCTTCATCTTAATTTCGAGCGTACCTACGGCTATCAGATTCTCAACGGAACAAGAATTCCTACAAAAAAGCAGATAATCCTTATAGGTCTGTATATGGGATTATCAACTGAACAGGTTCAGCAGCTGCTGAAAATCTGCAATCGCGAGTGCCTTTACGCAAGGAATATTGAAGATGCCAAGGTTATTTTCGCCCTTGAACATAATTACACATACGAAGACGCACTTAAGTTCATATACTACCCTGATGAAATATAGTTTTTACAAATCAGCAAGGAGGTGTTCTTATCAGAAACGATGCTGAAATCTTTATGAAGGAATATGGCCTGAATGATATTTTTCCAAAAAGAATCACTGATGAATACGATGTTGTCACCTGCTTCAGACATAACGAAGAAAGAAGCGTTTATCTGCTGAGAAGAATCGACGACGGAGAAAGTGTACTCCTTAAATGCGGAAAAGGAAAAAGCGGAAAACTGCTGGAAAACGAACACTCAATTGTTTCTTCCCTGCTTGAAAATAAGGACTGTGATTTTGCAATAAAGCCGGTGGATATTTTCACTGAAAATGATAATGTGTATTATCTGCGCGAATATGTAAAAGGCAGTACCCTTGAAATGATTGTAGAATCAGGAAACGTTTTTCCTGAAAAGGAAGCAATAAGTATTATTTCCGTACTCTGCGGAATTGTAGAAAAGCTTCACAAATTAAATCCGCCTGTAATATGCCGTGACCTGAATCCGTCAAACATCCTTATAACTGATGACGGCAGTATACGTATAATAGATTTTGACTCCGCAAAGGAATACGACAAGAATGCTGTATATGATGACGGCTGCCTCGGTACAAAGGAGATGGCGGCACCCGAACAATTCGGCTACTCGCAGTCAGACCGCCGCACTGATGTCTACGCAATGGGAATGCTTCTGCTGTATATTATGACAGGATCATACGACCGCAATGCGGGCGTAAAAGGAAAAGCAGGGCGTGTTATTGCCAGAAGCATAGAATTCAACCCCGATGACCGTTATTCTGATATTTCAAAAATGAGAAAAGCACTCCACAGAGGAGTAAACAAAAAAGCCGCAGCCATTACAGGCGCGGCGGCGGGTGTATTATGCGCCGCCGTATTTTCCATAATATATCTTCCGTCTTTGCTGAGAAAAGAGGCGGTTTTCGTAAACCCTGTAATTGAACAGGAAGTAAGACGGCAGCTGGATAAAACCGAAAGCGAAACTATTTACCTCGACGAGGTTGACGATATTGAATCACTTCTGTTTATAGGCGACAAAGTGTTTGACTCGTGGGATGATGTTGAACTTATGCACACCTTTCTTTTTAATGAATACGCAGAAATACCCGTGCCTGAACCGCAGTATGTACCGCTTGATGATCTGGAAATGATGTCAGGGCTTAAATATCTGGCTATCGAAAAACTGGGAATCACTGAGCTTCCCGCTCTTCCTGAAAGCCTGACTCATTTCGCCGCTTCGGATAATCACATCACAGATATTTCTGTACTTTCGGGATGCCCCGAACTTGAAACAGTCTGGCTCAGCGCAAATTTCGGCATCAAGGATATTTCCTCCCTGAGCAACTGTAGCAATCTGAAAAGCGTCGATCTTGCCTGCTGCGTTGAGCTTGATAATATCGACGCTCTCAGAGGTAAACCACTGGAAAAACTGCGAATCAATTTTACAGAGGTTACAAGCGTGCCGTATATCAATGAGTTTGAAAAACTGAATGAAATTATTGTCGGAAATATTGATACTGAAACGATAAATGCTATCAGCGGAATCGATAGTCTCATGCACCTTGAAATGTGCCAATGCGAAAATCTTACGGAGCTCGGTTCTATATGCAGATTACCGAACCTCAAAACACTTATTCTTGACACTCCTAACCTCGAATCAATCGACGGGATATCGGGATTACAGGCTCTTGAATCGCTTGGAATAATGAATGCACCCCTTAATGCATTGCCACAGGAAATGGCGCTAATGAAAGTAGGAAATATTTCTCTCACCGATTGCAGCATCACAGATTTCACACCTGTCAGAGACTGCACCAATCTTTCATTCCTTACCGTAGACAGCGAGCTTATAGATGAGGTTGCAATGCAGATGATGGGTACAGAGATTGTTGTGCAGGGCTTTTAAGCTTATTATAAGTTCATGACATACTGAAAAAACTTTGATACACATCATTCCGATTACGCGGATTGGTTCCGAAAAATAAACTGTGTAAATGGAATTAACACATAAAAACAAACCAATACTAAAAATGCAACCAAAGAGGGCAACGCTGAGGAGCGACCCAACGCATGCTGCAAGATATACGGTGAAATCAGCGGTATAGAATATCGCTGATTTTTTCATTTTTCACCGGTATCTCCATAAGCGACAAAGCCAACGCCTCCGACTGTATCAATGTTGTATGTGAGGGTCTCCCCTTGCGATTGTCATATTCTGTCAATATATATTGAAATTTGTTTAGAAACAAATTATGTTAATTCTATAAAAAACAGAAAACAGTTATTTTTCATATTTTAACATTTCTCAAACATTTCAAAAACATCTCATAAACACAGTACCTGTATAATAAAGCCATAATCCAAAACAACAAATTCAGGAGGACTTTATTATGAACAGAAATGATACAGAATTTATAGTGCAGAAAATCCGCACACAGTATATGGAAAAGGACAGCAGTGAGAAAAATCTTGACCTGCTTCGTGAACTTGATGCGGAAGTAAAACGTCCGGCAAATGTATTCGGCTATGTTTTCGGTAGCATTTCTGCAATTATTATGGGTACAGGAATGAGCCTTGTTATGACAGACATCGGTCAGCAGCTTGGCATTTCAAACACAATGCCTCTGGGTATTGTAATTGG
>JAZUOE010000131.1:0-4438 GCA_045604505.1 Ruminiclostridium sp.
TTCGAATAACGTTTTCATGATTCCCTCCGATTCTAAGAGTTATATATTTTTTGATCTATGCTATTTAATATATTATATATAGCTTGTTTTGTCAAGAGGGGTATTGCAAAAAAAATGAAAATTAATTGATTACTAATTTAAAGAATTAATAATTTTTTGAAGAGTTATATGAGGTTAATCTATGTTTTGTTATTCCGATTATAAGAGAGTTTTAAAATTATTTATAAAATCTGAAACAGCACTACGCCGATTATACATATTATACTTCCGGCAAGATTCAATCCGGAATGACGTTCTTTTCGTATAAGACCTATAAAGAATAAAGATACAAGTATCATTGGCTGAATAAAGGAATAGTTTGCAAGACTTATTGCAATAACGGCATTTTCAAACAGCATACCTGCCGTATTAGGTATTCTTGCAAGTACAACCTTAAGTGCCCCCTTTTTATTTTTTCTTATAATTTCAGAGGGCTTTATTTTGAACAGCATTATTATTGATATAAGCACAAGGGCGGGTAACAACTGCATAGTCGGAGATATATAAGGAGTAAATGCCTTTATCACAAGTCCATAACCATATTTCGCCGCAAGGTACAGTATGAGTGGCACAGCGATTTTCCTATATTCAATCTTTCCTTCTCTGCCTGATTTTGCAATAAAAATGAGCCCCATAGCCGTTACAGCAATACATAATATTTTAAGTAACTGCAAATCTGCGCCATATCCTACATCTGTTATGTAGGATACAAAAAGTGTTACACCAAGCCACGCTTTTAGTTCAAATGCGGATAACTGTTTCAGCACAAGTGCGCTCATCTGAAATTCAAGCATTTTGCATATTGAAATCAGAATGATTGCGACAAAGCTCTGCCATGTCAGAGTGAATAAAATACTTTGAAATGGCAAAGTTATTGCAAGGAAAACTGACATGGACGAACACATAAGAAATGTGAATTCGTTTCCGGTAAATTTTGCCTCAGAAACGGCATATTTGTCGCTAAGAGAAGATATTGTGTAGCAGACAGTTACCATCAGCATTAAAATAACAACATTCATTACCATCTGACCTTCCACCGCTCACGGAGTGTTTCAATGCTTTCACCGTGAGCGGTATTTATTTTTTTGAGCATTTCTCATTTCTGCGAAGTTCATCAAGATACTTTTCAAAGAGAACCTCATCGGTAGGAATTTCAGCCCAGTCGTTTGTCCATGTTGAGAGGTATGCTGCGTTTGAAATTGAAAGGGAATTAAGACCTTCTTCTCCTTTAGCAATCATTTCTGTGCCGTTAAGAACAGACTGAGCAAATGCCTCAAGCACTTCAGGGTGCCCTTCAGGTTCAGGCGCTGTAAATTCTTCATAAGTAGTTTCGGGAGTAGCAAAACCTTCTTTAGAAGTAAAGCAGAACTCTCTTTCAGGTATGGATAATTTCCACCAGCAAAGTTTACCGTGTTCAATTACAATCTTACCTTTATCACCTGTTATTTCAAGTCGGTTAGTTCCACAAGCATCTCCTGTTGTAGTTATAAATGTGGCGGTTGCGCCATTTTCGTATTCGCCGAAAATCGTTACATCGTCCTCTACATCAATGTTGTGGTATTTTCCGAACTGACAGAATGCTCTTACTTTTTTGGGCATACCAAAAATCCATTGCCACAGGTCAAGGTTATGGGGTGCCTGATTTAATAGAACACCGCCACCTTCACCGTTCCAGGTTGCTCTCCAACTTCCTGAGTTGTAGTAAGCTTGTGTCCTGTACCAGTTTGTGATAATCCAAACCATTCTTTTAAGTTCGCCAAGCTCACCGCTTTGTACAATTTCACGTGCTTTTGCGTACATAGGATTGGTTCTCTGATTGAACATAATGCCGAATTTAACGCCTGATTTTTCGGCTGCCTCATTCATCTCACGTACTTGCTTTGCATAAACTCCTGCAGGTTTTTCGGTAAGGACGTGAATTTTATGTTTAAAACACTCAATTGCAATTGTTGGGTGGTCGTAGTGGGGTACAGCAATCAATACTGCGTCTACAAGTCCGCTTTCAAGCAAATCTTTACTGTCTGTAAAGCATTTTACAGTCGGGTAATCTTTTGCTTTTTCAAGCTTTTCGGGATTAACGTCACAAACTGCAGTAATCTCAACGGACGGACATTTTCCGCCAAAAACATTGTAGAAATGACCACTTCCCATATTACCTAAACCAATGATACCAAGTCTTATTTTATTCATAAATATTCTCCTTTATATAAGTTCCTTAAGTGCGTTTACGGCAGCGTCAAATGCTGCTCTTGATGTAGGGTAGCAGTAACCCATTTTTGTCTTTTCAGCTGTTTCAAGTTTATCAAAACCGTCGAAAACCGATAAATGAGGTTCAAGAGTCAGTACATTACCTTTGTAATTTTCAAGCAGGTAAGGGAGATTTCCCACACCCTTTCCTGCAGGAACAACCGAACCGTCCTCTAAAGCATCTTTTATGTGCATATATTCAATATATGGCTCAAGCATTTTCCATGCATTTATTGTGTCTTGTTTGCACTGAATAAAGTTTGCGGGGTCAAATACTGCTTTTAGCTGTGGGAATGTCTTGTGTATCTCCGCACAGCGAATTGCTATATCGCCGTAAATACCTTTTTCATTTTCGTGACAGAGAGTAATACCGCTGCCGTCTGCAGCTGAAATGAATTGTCCAAGACGGCTCATAACCTCTTCTTTGTAACGCTCTTCATCACCGGACGGCACATAAAAGCTGAACATTCTGATATGATTTGCGCCAAGTATTTCTGCTAATTCAAGACCGTACTTAAATTTATCAAGATGTGAAGAAAAATCATCACAAATACCAATTTTACCGTAGGGTGACCCTAGCGACCATACAGACAGCCCCGCGTTGTCAAGTAACTTGCGAACTTCTTTCGCTTTTTCTTTTGAAATGTCGGAAATATTTTCTCCGTCAACGCCTCTGATTTCAAGGTGTTCAATGCCGTTTTCGGTCATTGCTTTTATTTGTTCTGAAATTCTGCCGTCTGCCTCATCAGCAAAAGCAGCTAATCTGAAATCCATGATATGTACCTCCGTGTTATTTGTTGCTTTAATTTTACCACGAATGAATTTGCATTTCCATTGTTAATTTAAGCTTTATATATTGCAAATCCACGCATAAAAGAAATGAAAAAATCTGCTGTCGGCGAAAGACAACAGATTTCTTTTATGGGAAACTTTATTATGAATAAATATCGGGTAATTCATCAAGGGTTATAGCCTTTTCATCGTTGTAAACATTGTTAAGCACCTTTACACTGTTGCCTGTGATATGGTCTGTATGCCATATCATAAACCAAGACCACATTGCACCGTCACGCTCAAATATGGGAATACGGGGAACCTTTCCGCATTCGTGGAAGGTGAGAGGTTTTCCTGTTTCCATAGCGGAAAGTTTATTCCAGGCGGTAACGTGTGTAGAATTATCATAAGTATCTGAACCGATAATATCACAGTATTCATCACCGGGATACCAGCCGTTCTTCACTTCACCGCAGTAGCCAAGAACCCAGATAAGGTTTGTTAGCCCAAATTCGTTTGTATAACGGTCATACATCATCTGCCAAAGCTTTATGAAGTTTTCTCCGCCGCCTTTGCCCCACCAGAACCAACCACCATCAAATTCGTGGAAGGGACGCCACAACACAGGTACACCTGCATCACGTAATTTTTGCAATGCTACAGCTGCCTTATCCCAGCTTTCAATCATTTCGTTGTATTCGTCTGTTCCTTCGGTAAGCAGCTTGTCAAAATCGGGATTATCGTCTTTTGATTCCTGATAACCACTGCTGATAACTCCTGTGTGCCAACAGATAGTGACAATTCCGCCTTTTTCATGCCATTCGATTGAACGTTCAACAACGCCGTCAAAGTCGTTATTCATAAAGTCAAGACCTCTTATAGCAGGGTACTTTCCTGTTTTTTCAAAAATATAGTTCATTTCATAATCAGGTGAACCCATCCATGTAGATTCCTGTTGCCCTGTGATAATAGCAGTGCCGTATACGTTGTTGATGTAATCGTAAAGCTTTTTTGCATTTACATCAGCATTCGGATTTGAAAGCTGATAGCGGCTTTCATAGCTTTCTGCTTCGGGTTCTGTTGTGGTTGTTGTGGTTATTTCCACAGTTGTTGTCAAAGCAGTCGTCGTTGTAATTTCTGATTCAGTTTTTGGCGTATTGCTACAGGCTGTAACTGATGTTAGCATTATAATTAATGCACTAATGAATGATATTGTTCTTTTCATATTATCTCCTTATCCGAACATTTTGGGCAGACCGTTATACATAACATGTATTACAGTGTTCTTGTCGTGTCCACCGCCTTCATAAAGACAGTGATAGAAATTTCCATCTGCAAAATTATCACAGAAAATAAAAGTATCGTCCAGTTTCTTCAT
>JAZUOE010000132.1:0-5115 GCA_045604505.1 Ruminiclostridium sp.
TAAAGGCTATGTAGCCGAAGGAGGACATTATGAAAAAGAACACACTCAGAGTTTTATCCGCACTTACTGTACTTTCAGTGCTTTCAGGCTGCTCACAGTCAAGTGACAGAGCCGTAGCCACAGGCGCACCTTCTGACTTTAATTATTTTGCTTATGAAGAATCCGCAGTAATGGATTCGGCTGTGGGAATGGCAAATCAGAGCCAAAATCAGTACAACGGTCAATACACTGACCCTGATTACAACACTGAAGAATATAACTCTATCACCGAAAACAGTTATATGAGCAGCGTTTCAAATCCCCTTTCCACCTTCTCAATTGACGTTGATACTGCCTCTTATACAAATTTAAGACGTATGATAAATGACGGTTGGGACAGACGTTCTATTCCTGAGGACGCAATCCGCATTGAAGAAATGATTAACTACTTCAGCTACGATTACCCTCAGCCTCAGGGCAATGACCCCTTCTCTGTAACAACCGAAATATCTGACTGTCCTTGGAACAGTGATACAAAGCTTATGATGATAGGCTTACAGGCTGAAGATATTGACCTTTCACAGCGTGAACCTATGAATATTGTTTTCCTTATCGACGTCAGCGGTTCAATGTATTCTGACGACAAGCTCCCCCTTGTGCAGAAATCATTCTCAATGCTGACTGAAAACCTGACTCCTCAGGACAGAGTTTCTATTGTCACATACGCAGGTAGCGACAGCGTGGTGCTTGAGGGTGCAGACGGCAATCAGAAGAGAGAAATCCTTGAGGCAATAAACTCCCTTGAGGCAGGTGGCTCAACTGCAGGTGCAGCAGGTATAAATACCGCATATAAAATTGCTGAAAAATACTTTATTTCAGGCGGAAATAACCGTGTTGTCCTTGCTACCGACGGTGACCTTAATGTGGGCATTTCAAGTGAAAGTGAACTTACTGACCTTGTTGAGAAAAAGCGTGAAAGCGGTGTATTTCTGTCAGTTTTAGGCTTTGGTACAGGCAATATCAAGGATAACAAAATGGAGGCTCTCGCTGATAACGGAAACGGCAACTACTCTTATATCGACAGCACTCTTGAGGCAAAAAAGGTGCTGGTTGAAGAAATGGGCGGCACACTTTTCACTGTTGCAAAGGACGTAAAAATTCAGGTTGAATTTAACCCCGCTTATGTAAAGGGCTACCGCCTTATCGGTTACGAAAACAGAGTTATGGCGGCAGAAGATTTTGATGATGATACTAAGGACGCAGGTGAAATCGGTGCAGGTCATACCGTTACCGCACTTTATGAGGTTGTTATGAATGACAGCCAAATGGAGCTTAACTCCTCTGACCTTAAGTACGGCGAAAACGCGGGAGTGGAAAACGGCGAAATGGTAACAGTTTCTATCCGCTATAAGGAACCTGACGGTGATGAAAGTAAGCTCCTTACCTTCCCTGTTGCAGTTGATAAATATTCAGAAACTATGTCCTCTGACCTTACCTTTGCGGCTGCTGTTGCGCAGTTCGGACTTGTTCTCCGTGACAGCGAATACAAAGGCACAGCCGATTATGATAATATTTTCAATCTCCTTGAAAGCTACGACTACAGCGGTGACGAATACAAGGCAGAATTTGCTCAGCTTGTAAAGGCTGCTGAAAGAATGAAGTAATATTAATAAAATAGTAAAAAGGGCGGCAGATTGCCGTCCTTTCAGCTTTTTTCAACAAACCGACTATTGCATTCTTTCTGAATTTATGTTATAATGTTTCATTATGGATAATATATAACCCCAGCAAGAAAGGATAGGATTAAAATGAGCAAGATTAAAATTATGACCGATTCAGCTAGTGATGTTTCCGTTGCACAGGCTGAAAAATACGGTATCAGACTTATTAACTTTTGGCTTATCGTAAATGATAAGGAATGTCGTGAGCATGTGGACTACACCACTAAGGAATTCTATGACGTACTTGAAAATTCAGCCGACCTTCCTCACACCTCACAGATTCTTATTGCCGACTACCTTGAGGCTTATGAAAGTGAATACGCTGACGGTACAACCGACCTTATCAACGTAACAATTGCCTCTATCGGTTCAAACTCCTACAATAACGCTTGTGCCGCTAAAGAAGAATTTTATAAAAAGCACCCTGACGCTGAAGGTAAAATGAATATTACTGTTATGGACAGCCGTGCATATACAGGCGCTTACGGTCTGCCCGTAATTGAGGCAGCAAAGAAAATTCAGAAGGGCGCAACCGTTGATGAAATCATTCCTTTCCTTCAGAACTGGATTGACAGCAGCGTGATTGTCTGCACTGCATTTACATTAAAGTACGCAAGAAAATCAGGCAGAGTTGGTTGTGTTGCCGCTTTCGTTGGTGAAATGCTTGGCCTTAAGCCTATTATCGCATTCAGATATGCAGTTTCCGAAACAGTTGCTAAAATCAGAGGCGATAAGGCTGTTATTCCGCAGCTTGTTGATTATGCAGTAGAACACATGGTTCCCAAAACACCTTACTCTGTACTTGTAGGTAGTAACTCTGAGCGTTCTGACGAAATCATTAAGCTTATGAAGAAAAAGGTTGGTTATGAACCCACTGAAATCCATGAGGTCGGTGCTACTATCGCTTGTCACTTAGGACATGACGTTACAGGTATCATCATTAAAGAGCCATTAAGAGAAGAAAAGTAAAACATAAAGAACCCTGCAAAAGCAGGGTTCTTCTTTTTAACAAAGTCTTAGATATGTTAATACACAGTTTTGCAGCTGATTCATTAAAGCTGAGTTGTTAGACGAATTGTTAGTGATTGCACGGACAGTAATAAGCTTTCCGTCAATTACTGTCTGGAAATAAAGGTATGTTATACCATCATAGGAGTCAGTTACAAAATAATTGTAATCTTTACCGCCTAAGGTTATTGACCTTATTTCAGATACACCAACCGAATAATCATTTTTCCAACTATTTGCGTAATCCTGCAATGAGTAGCTGTCAAAGTAAACGAAAATCGCATTGTAATTTTCAACCTTAAGCACTATTTCACCGTCCATGACAAATGCCGGTTCCATAGCCATGCTATCCGCATATACAAAGCCTATGCCGTAATCATAGTTGGGGTAGAAGGTTACACCCTCCTGCTGTACTGCAGGGGTGCCTGTAACCTTTACAGATTTCAGGAATGTTTCAACAACCTCTTTTGTTGAGTCATTTCCCTTTTCATAAAGAGTTGTCAGCATGGTGCAGCCAACTTCATTTTTATGGTCCATAAATATACGCTTACCTATAAATGTGCGGCCGTCTATATAAGCCTCATATTCACATATATATGCGCCATAGCCTAAGAAGGTTGTTTCTGTAGAGGTTATTATATAACTCTCAAAGCCCTGACTTCTGATAAAATAAGCCTCATGTCCCTTAATATCCTTATATGTAAAAATAGGATAACCTGGCAGACAGTCAATGTTTTCAACCGCTGTAATACAAGTCACTATTCCGTCATTATAATCAAAACGGAAATCACTACCCGCCGAGCTGTCCTTAAAATCTTCGGGGACTTTAAAAGAAAGTCCTAATTTTGGTGCCTTTACTGTTTGGTACTCAATTTCCAAAATAGGCTCAACAAACTCCGTTGTAGTTGTTGTCTTTTTGGTGGTGGTTGTTTTTGGCGTTGTAGTCGTCTTGGTTGTTGTAGTTTCAGGCGTTGTCTGAGTGGTAGTTGTTGACGCTGTAGTAGCAGATGCAGTAGTGGTAGTGGTTGTAACAATTGTGGTGGTTGCTGAAGTCGTGGTGGTTGCTGAAGTCGTGGTGGTTTCGGGAGTGGTAACCTCAGCGGTTGTTGTTTCAGGAGTTGTTGTAACGGCTTTAGTTGTAGTTTCGGCTGTCGTTTCAGCGGTTGTCGTCAGAGATGTGGTGGTTTCCTCTGTTTCACTTATCTGAGCAATTTCCGCTGTTGTTGTTTCAGAGGTCTGAGTTGTTTGACCATTATCTTCCTTATCCTTGCCCGAAAATACAGCAACTGCACCGATAATTCCCGCAACAACTACAAAAGCTACTATCCCGGCAATAAGCTTATTTCTGCCTGACTTCGGCTTGTCGGGTGCCGCATCAGTTTTGGGAGTATCATTTGCGTAGGTTGTTACACGGTCATTTTCGCTAATCGCCATTGTAACATCTGCTGACTCTTTAGCAGCAGTAGCCATTCCTGTAGTTTCGATTGCAGGGGCAGTTACTTCTGCCACTTTCTTTGCAGGGGCGGTTACTCCTGCAGTTTCCTTTGCAGGAGCGGTTACTTCTGCCATTTCCTTTGCGGGAGCGGTTACTCCTGCCGTTTCCTTTGCGGGAGCGGTCACTTCTGCAATTTCCTTTGCAGGAGCGGTCACTTCTGCCGTTTCCTTTGCAGGAGCGGTCACTTCTGCCGTTTCCTTTGCAGGAGCGGTTACTCCTGCCATTTCAATTGCAGGAGCAGTCACTTCTGCCGTTTCCTTTGCAGGAGCGGTTACTCCTGCTGTTTCAATTGCAGGAGCGGTTACTCCTGCTGTTTCAATTGCAGGAGCAGCCTTGCCGAATTTGGCCATAGCCCTATAATCCACAACCACTAACGGCACAGGTGCAATATCCAGCTCATCAAGAGCGTCCTTCAGCTCAAACACGTCTGCATATCTGTCCTGACCCTTTATCATGGTTGCTTTTACAATTATTTTCCATAAATTTTCAGGAATTTTATAGGGGTTTGAAAGAAATTCTTCGTCGTCCTCAAGGCGGGTCATAGGGTCATCAATAATCTTACCTGTAAGGCAGTAGAAAAGGGTTACACCTAATGAATATATGTCCGTCCAAGGGCCTTGTTTTCCTCTTTTCTGATATTGCTCCAAAGGTGCAAAGCCTTGTTTTAATATTACAGAAAGGCTTTTGGACTCTTCGGTGAATACCTGTCTTGCCGCACCGAAATCAAGCAGCTTAATAGTGCCGTCATTACACACCATTATATTATCAGGAGAAATATCACGGTGGAGTACATTTCTGCTATGTGCTATCATAAGGGCATTGCATACGTCCTTTGCCACACCGATAGTCTGGGGTACACTTAAAAAGCCGTTTTTTGCAATAAATGCCTTAAGGGTAATGCCCTGCAGATAC
>JAZUOE010000133.1:0-2225 GCA_045604505.1 Ruminiclostridium sp.
GAAAACAAAAAGCTTGTACTTAAAAAGCTTAAAAACGGCAATGAAACAAGGGTTGTAAATCCCGTAAAGCTTATATGGGCAAATGGATATTACTACCTTGTTGCCGCTTTGCGTAAGGGCGAAAAGTTCGGATTTTATAACTACAGAGTGGACCGTATGAAAGACGTTGAATGTCTTGACACACCTTCTGAGTATTTCCCTGACAAAGATGACCGCTCTCCCGAAAAGCACCCTGAGGCTTTCCCTCTTGATTACGTCAAGAAAAATCCGATTATGTACTCCGAAAATAATGATAATAAAAAATCTGTAGTTATCCTTTGTTCAAAGGAGCTGATTAATAACGCTCTTGACACCTTCGGTTTTGAAATTCTTATAAATAAAACAGCCGACCCTGATAAGGTTGAAATAACCCTGCGTAACACCTCATATATGGGTGTAAAAATGTGGGCGCTTGAATACGGTCATAGCTGTGAAATTATTGCTCCCGCTGAGCTGCGTGAACAAATGCTGAAAGCTGCCTCACATCTTATGGAAGTATACGGAAATACTCCCTCACCCAAAAATTGATGT
This sequence comes from Ruminiclostridium sp., assembly GCA_045604505.1. GTDB lineage: Bacteria > Bacillota > Clostridia > Oscillospirales > Ruminococcaceae > Ruminiclostridium_E. Next base: position 571 of record JAZUOE010000133.1, read on the forward strand.
TGGTTTTTCATAAATCTGATGCTTATAATTATGCCTTCTGAATTTGCCGTTTTCAAAATCAATTTCATATAAGCTGCCGTTTTCATATTCTTCACTATGTTGCAGCTTTATAAAGCATCGTAAGTTGCATGTCAAAGAGAATTTTTCTTTCGGGAAAGTGTATTTATAACCGTAGCTTTCTGCTTTCGGCTTTAGTATTTCAATACTTTCCTTTGAGCGGTAGCAAACAATATATTTTGATATTATACAATCCCCTGCTGACAGCAGTTTTTCTGCTGTCAGCTTTATTTTTTCTTTTCTCTCCTCTATTTTTTTAATGACCGACTCCATATCTGCGTTGTCGCTGAATATCATTGTATCTTCGTCTATTTCATCAGGTTTAAGCAAAAAATATTTATTATCAATAGTTTGTACAATGTAGCCTTTTGCTCCCCTTTTTATCTGAAAAACAGGCTTAGTCCTGACATATTCTCCCCGCATGTGATACTTGCTTTCATAGGAAATGCCGTCAGCGATATAATCATTATCAAATATATCTTTTGTAACAGTCCATTTTTCAAGTACAGTATACAATGCTTAACACCTTACTTTCTTTTTTCGTCGCAGCGCTCGGTTATTGCTTTCAAGAGGCTAAGATTTTTGTGTTCAACGCAAAGCTCTGTTAATTCCATTTTCATTTCTTCGTTCAACTTCATGCGCTCCAATAATACGTTCATAATTGCGTTTCTGCTCTTTATCAGCTTGATTATGCAGTCATTTTCCTTTACTGACCCCTCAAAAGTAATTTCCCTTCCTGTTAAAAAGCTTTTTAGCTGTTTTTTGTCAAAAGCCATAGGGTTACTGCGTGATGGAAAGGCTGTTTTGAAGTAGGAATTGTTATCAATGCTGATTTTAATTCCCGGTTTCATATCAAAAATCAGCTTGATTTTTTCATAATTCATAGCACCATAGCCTCTTGAATCGTTCAGATAAAAAACTGCCTCATCATCAATGTTGTTTGCGATAATTTCCTTGAACTTATCCATATCAAAAAGGTTGAAATATGGCAGCAGCTTATTCAAATCAACAACCTTGATGCCTAATTTTAATATTTCTGAAATATCACTTGCCGCTGTAACTACGTTAGGTGGCATGAAATCACTGCAGTTATCATTATGCGGCCAAAAACCTGACCAGGAAAACAACTCCTCTCCTATTTCCGTATCAGACTTTTCAGGCGCATATCTTTTGTAAAGGAACAAAAGAATTTTAACCCATGACGTTTCAGAGAAAGACGTGTATCCCTTTGCTTTTGAAAAGTTATTGTCCTCATATATTGACGGCACTATCTTATCTAGCAAATCGTAATACTCATTCTCAATCAATGAATTAAAATAATATAAAACCCAATGCTGAAAGTTTTCGCCTGAATTCATATAATTGTTGTGATATATGCTGTCTTTTATTTCAGATGAGGGCTTACATACCTCATCTGCTATAAACTTCATAAGTTCATAATCTTTGAAATAACGGGCGATTTCAATAATGCTGATGACAATATCAGAAACGCCGTACTGCCTTTTTATGTAAAATTTCAGCAAAGCATTCATAGCTTTAAAACGAACAGGAGCATTTTCTTTTACCAAATTATAAAAGCTTTTATGGCAGTCAACTAT
>JAZUOE010000134.1:0-7705 GCA_045604505.1 Ruminiclostridium sp.
GGCATTTCAGGGTAGTTTGCCGCCGCAAGTACCATTGCTTTTGCCTCAGTATCATCAGAAAAGGTGGGGAAAACTACATCTTCAGGTGGTAAAAGCACATCATTCGGGGTGGTTGAGATTTTCTCCGTTGTGGTGGTGACAACGGTTGTTGTTGGCGGTGAGGTAAGTGTGGTTTCTTCGGTTGTGGTTGTTACAACGCTTGTTGTTGGTGGCGTATGAAAAGTTTGCTCGTGAATGGGCCAATGTATCTGTGTGCAGGAAGTCTGCTGAGTGGGGGTGGTTAGCTCCCCTTTGTCCTCTGAAGTGGTGGTTATTTCTTCCTCATTATATTCTGAGGTGGTCTGATTAGCGGTTGTGGTGGTTTTTTGTGTAGTTGCGGTATGTGGAGTAGTGGTAACCACAGCAGAGGGGGTTGTTTCCGTAGAAACGGCGGTGGTTACTTCTTCCTCAACAGGGACATTATCAGCGGGGATAATATTCGCCGCCGCAATGCAGACAGCAATACCGGCTGCGCCTAATGCCGCCCACTTGACCCAAGAAAAGGAGCGTTTTTTTTGCTCACTTTCTTCAATCAGCTTATCGTCTGTTTCTCCGATTGCCTCAAATAATTCCTTTTCGTTCATACTTCAAACCCCTCCTTTTTAAGATGTTCACGGAGCTTTGTGCGTGTCCGTGAAAGTATTGCGGAAACATTGTTTGCGGTAACGTCATACTTTTTGGCAATCTCTCCCACTGCCTCTGCATAAAAGTAGCGGCGGATAAAAATGCCTCTGTCACGGGCGGGAATGGTGCGCAAAAAGGCGGTTATGCTTTCACCAAGCACTTTCATATCTACTGCCTCATCTGTGGTATTGCCGCCTGAAACACATTCTGAAAGCTCATCAAGAATATGCAGGATTTCACCCTTGCGTTTTTCGGCATTCATACGCTTATACTTGTCAAAAGAGAGGTTGCGTGTGATTTTGCCGAGAAAAATTCTGAACCTGTCGGGTTTTTTAGGCGGGATAGCATTCCACACCTTTAACCAGGTATCATTAACACATTCGTCATAGTCCTCTTTATTAGAAAGTATATTGTTGGCAATAGCAAAGCAATAATTTCCGTATTTTTGATTTGTTTCTTCAATTGCATTTTCGTTTCTTTGCCAATACATTTCAATAATTGCACTGTCAGTCATTGAAATTTCCCCCTTTCACTAATAAAAGACGAGAAAAAATACCAAATCTTACATTATTTTTAAAATTAATGATGAATGATTGTGGTATCGGCTTTGCCGATGGATTTAAATAAAGCATTTTCTGGTTTATGCCTTTTTAAAGCCAATTTTTAGTCCGTCCGTCGCAGACGGACACCATAATCATTCATTATTCACTATGTCATTATTAATCAAAAAGGGCGACAGATTGCCGCCCTATATTCATGTTATTTAGAGAGTATTTCAAGATTTTTCTTGATAAGCTCATATCTCTGCTTTACGCAGTCAACAGAGCGCAGAGGGTCAGAGGGAGTGTTGAAGGTGTAGTCCATAAGCTTATCAATTGTTGTGGTGGCAACATGAAGTCTTGTGTCACTTGACGCATAGTAAATGTACACGTCACCGTTATCTCTTGCAATTGCACCGTTGGTAAACACAACATTTGACACGTCGCCCACTCTCTCATCACCGTGAGGCGCAATAAAAAGTCCTGAGGGTGACGCAATAAGCTTTGAAGGGTCATTAAGGTCAGTGGCAAACACGTAGATTACATATCTGAGCCCTGCGGCTGTGTTTCTTACACCGTGCGCAATATGTATCCAGCCCTTAGGTGTTTTAATCGGCACAGCTCCGGCACCGTTTTTAACCTCTGTGAGGGTGTGATAAATACGTGGGCTTATTACAACCTCTTCTGTGCAGATAACAGGGTTTTCAATATTTTCGCAAAGTCCGAAACAAACACCGCCGCCGCTGCCTGTCTGAATGAAATCGTCCTGTGGGCGTGTGTAGAAAGCGTACTTGCCGTCCACAAATTCGGGGTGGAGTACCACATTTCTCTGCTGTGGGGATTTGGATTTAAGGTTAGGAAGTCTTTCCCAAGTTTTAAGGTCCTTTGTGCGGACAATTCCTGCCTGTGCTACAGCGGCAGACAAGTCATTGCTTTCAGTATCCTTGCTTTCAGAGCAGAAAACACCGTAAATCCAGCCGTCCTCATGCTTTGTAAGGCGCATATCATAAACGTTTGTTTCTTCGGGGTTTGTGTCAGGGAGCAGCACGGGATAATCCCAGAAACGGAAGTTATCAATACCGTTATCGCTTTCTGCAACCGCAAAGAATGACTTTCTGTCATTGCCCTCAACACGCACTACAAGGTAGAATTTTCCGTCAAGCTCTATTGCACCTGAATTAAGGGCTGCATTTATGCCAAGACGCTCCATAAAATAGGGGTTTGTTTCATAATTAAAGTCATATTTCCAAATAAGAGGGGCGTGTGCCGCTGTAAGCACAGGGTATCTGTAGCGGTCATAAATGCCGTTATAGTCGTCGGTTTTTTCATTTTTTCTTGAAATGAGCGCCTCATACTTTTCGTTTTCGGCAGCCACTCTTTTGTTAAATTCTTCGATAGTTGGCATAAAATTTTTCCTTTCAGAATAAAATAGAATTTTGGTACGCGGATTTATTAATCGGCATAAACTGATAAAAAGCGGAAATGAAAAGCGGTAACAGTAAAACTGTTCATGAATAGCCGCTTTATTATGCGTTTTCGCTTTATATAAATCGGCGGAGAGGAGTGCAGAGCATTTCTTCTTCGCCTGATTTTTTCTATTGTATTCTAGCATATATTGGTTACTTTTGCAATAGGTAAATTAACTTTTTGTTAAAAAAGGTTAATTTTTTGTTGTTTGTAAACTGATTTGTTATTTATTCCTCAGTAAACAATGGTGTTGAATAGTATCTGTCGCCGCTGTCGGGGAGCAGGGCTACAATATTTTTCCCTTCATTTTCAGACCGTGAGGCAAGTACAATAGCTGCGTGAAGAGCGGCACCTGATGATATTCCCACAAGTACGCCCTCTTTTTTTGCCAACAGCTTTGCAGCAGCGAAAGCGTCCTCAGATGTGACAGTAACCACCTCATCATAAATATCACGGTTAAGCAGAGCAGGGATAAAGTTTGCGCCGATACCCTGAATTTTATGAGGACCTGCCTTGCCCTCTGAAAGTAAGGGGGAATCGCTTGGCTCAACGGCAATAACCTTTATGTCGGGATTTTTGGACTTTAAATATTCACCAACCCCTGTTAAAGTTCCGCCTGTGCCGACACAAGCAACGAAAATGTCAACCTGTCCGTCGGTGTCGTTCCAAATTTCGGGGCCGGTAGTTTCTCTGTGAGCCTGTGCGTTGGCAGGGTTGCTGAATTGGTCGGGAATAAAGCTGTTTTCGTACTGCTTTGCCAATTCCTCAGCCTTTTCAATTGCGCCCTTCATGCCCATTTCACCCTTAGTCAGCACAATTTCTGCGCCGTAAGCCTTAAGAATGTTTCTGCGCTCCACACTCATTGTTTCAGGCATAGTGAGGATAAGGCGGTAACCTTTTACGGTTGCGGCACTTGCAAGACCGATACCTGTATTACCTGAAGTCGGCTCAATAATCACTGAATTTTCCTTTAAAAGACCTCTTTTTTCAGCGTCATTCAGCATATAAAGTGCGGCTCTGTCCTTTACGCTACCTGCAGGGTTCAGGTATTCAAGTTTCAGAAGGATATTAGCCTTAAGATTTTGGGATTTTGCTACATTTAAAGCTGACATAAGGGGTGTGTTACCCACAAATTCAGCGGCATTTTTGTAAATACGTGACATAGTTTTTTTCTTAGACAGATAATTTTTCAGATGAAAAATGAATGATGAATGATGAATGATTGAGGTGTCCGTCTGCGACGGACAAATTTAAAAATAGTTTTGAACAGTAAGCAAACATATAATATTTATTTAAATCTATCGCCGTAGGCGATACCCTAATCATTAATCAATAATCATTAATCATTCATCGAAATTTTTAATCCTTTCCTTTCATTAATTTTCTACAGCGTCATTTTTAGGGAATTTTCTTCGCATTATGAAGAAACAAATAAGATGTACCAAAAAGGTAATTCCCCAAGACAATGGGTAGGATAAGAACAGCATAAATTCAGTATGATATTCGGGTATCTGAAAAATTGTGGCAATCCATAAAAGTCTGAGACCACAAGCACCTATCAGTGATACAATAGTGGGTGTTACTGCATAGCCCATGCCTCTGATTGCACCAACGGAGCAATCCATAAGACCGCACAAGAGATAGAATACGCAAACAAGGCTCATTCTAGTCATACCCGGCTGAATAATTTCAGGACGGGGGTCATAAATTCCAAGAAGGGGTTCGCCAAAAATAAAGGCAAGGTTGCCCAAAACGAGCCCTGCAACAGCGGCACAAGCACAAGCTGTAAAGGAAATTTTATTAATTCTGCTGTATTTTCCTGCACCGATATTTTGGCTGACAAAGGAGATTGCCGCCTGTGAGAATGCGTTCATGGAAACCCACACAAAGCCCTCAATACTTGCGGCGGCAGCGCTTCCTGCCATTGTTATTGCCCCAAAGCCGTTTATAGAGGACTGAATAACCACGTTTGACAGGGAGAATACCACGCCCTGAAAACCTGCAGGAATACCGATACGGAGTATTTTAAGGGAAATGCTTTTGTCGATTTTCAGCTTTTTAATGTTGAATTTAAAGCTATCCGTTTCTTTGACAAGGCAACGGAGTATGAGTAAGGCGGAAACGCACTGTGAAATCACGGTAGCGAGGGCAACACCTGCAACGTCCATTTTAAGGAAAATAACGAAAATAAGGTTCAGGACAACGTTTATTATTCCCGAAAAGGTAAGGTAGTACAGGGGACGCTTAGTGTCACCCTTAGAGCGGAGAAGAGAGCTGCCGAAGTTATAAATCATCATGGCAACCATACCCAAGAAATAAATTCGCAGATAAAGGGTGGACAGGTCAATTACCTCATCGGGGGTGTCCATAAGCATAAGGAGCTTATCGGCAAAAATTACACCCACAACGGTCATAATCAGACCGCTTATGATACTTAAAAGGAGAGAGGTGTGGACGGTTTTGCTGACGCGGTCATGGTCCTCAGCGCCCATATAGTGAGAGGCAAGAACGTTTGCACCTGTTGATAAGCCTAAAAACAGGTTAGTCATAAGGTTGACAAGGGCAGAGGTGGAGCCGACGGCGGCGAGGGAATTTTCACTAGCGAAGTTACCCACAACGATAATGTCAGCGGCATTAAAAAGGAGCTGCAATATGCTTGATAACATCAGCGGGATTGAAAACTTCAGTATTTTTGGCAGCACGGCACCTGTTGTCATATCTATTCCGTGTTTTGTATCTGTCATATAAATTCTTCTTTCTTTTGTATATTTGTTTATAGTATACACCCGACGCAATTTTTTTTCAATAGCCAAATCGAATAAATGTGATGAATATTAATTCAAAAAATATTTCCAAAAAGTGCTTGACAAATCAAAAGTGTTGTGATATAATATACAAGTCGATTGAGGACAAACTAAATTTGTTCTTTGCGCCAGTAGCTCAGCTGGATAGAGTATCTGGCTACGAACCAGAGGGTCGGGGGTTCGAATCCCTCCTGGCGTGCCAACAAAATAGCCCTCCGCACAGGATATACGTGCGGAGGGTTATTTTTTTGTTACACGGCGAGGCAAGTCGAACCACAAGGGTTAGGCGAAAGCCGTCGAAAGCACTTGCTTAATGCAGGTGCTTTTTTTATTTCCTGTTTTATCCCTGAATGTCACTCTTTGTCCCGAATATGTCATTTTATGTCCCGAAAATACATGGTATATTTGTATTATAAAAATATATCAAGGGAGAGAAAAAATGGCAGAAAAACAATTCTTTTGGCTTAAACTTAAGGACAATTTCTTTGATGAAAAATACGTAAAGGCGCTGCGCCGACTTCCGAATGGCGATACCCTTACTATTATTTATATCAAAATGCAGCTTAAAAGCCTCAATACAGACGGATATATCTATTATGAAAATTTTATGACAGACAGCATTTCCGAACTTGCAATGACTCTTGACGAAAATGAAGATGATGTAAAAGCAGCGGTTGAGGCTTTGGTTCGTTTTGGCGCAGTCGAACGTCAGGAGGACGAAACTATTTTCATAACCTCTATGCAGGAGTCACTCAGTTCAGAAAGCAGCTCTGCTGAACGTGTAAGAAAGCACAGAGCAAACAAAACGTTACAATGTAACACACCTGTAACAGAATGTAACACTGAATGTAACAAACTTGTAACAGACTGTAACGCAGAATGTAACACAGAGATAGATATAGATAAAGAGATAGATATAGAGTTAGAGAAAGATATAGAGAGTACGGCGAAAACGTCAAGCCGTTTTCACCCGCCCACGCTGGAAGAAGTTACCGCTTATTGCCTTGAAAGAAAAAACAGTGTTGACCCGCAACGATTTATTGACTATTATACCGCTAACGGCTGGTTGGTAGGGCGAGGGAAGATGAAAGACTGGAAAGCGGCGGTGCGTAACTGGGAAGGTAACGAGTACAATAAACCCTCACCCCCTATACAAACAGCACCGCCTGTCAGCAATTCATCATTTCCAATCGAAATGCTTGAACAGAGCGCTATTGAACGTTATCGGCATTTAGCTAAAAAGAAAAATCAGGAATAATCTTTTTAAACTCCGCACTTGATTTCTTTTTTCAGATATGCTATAATAAAGATTATAGTTTTTATCAGAAAGGAAATTCTTATGCCGATTAATATTCCTACAGATTTACCCGCATTCAACACTCTTGTTGGTGAAAATATATTCGTAATGTCAAGCGATAAGGCATCAAAGCAGGATATACGCCCTTTACGTGTGGCAATCTTCAACCTTATGCCCACAAAAATCGAAACTGAAACTCAGCTTTTGCGTCTGCTAAGTAACACACCCTTACAGGTTGACATAACCCTTCTTCGCACCGCAACCCATATTTCAAAAAACACAGCCGCAGAACATTTGCTCACCTTCTACAAAACCTTTGACGAGATTGAGCATGAATACTTTGACGCGCTTATTATTACCGGCGCACCTGTCGAGCTGTATGAATTTGAGGACGTTAATTACTGGGACGAGCTTTGCGGCATTATGGAGTGGTCAAAGCATCATGCCTTTTCAACAATGCACATCTGCTGGGGCGCTTTTGCGGGGCTTTATTACCACTACGGTATTAAAAAGCATACTTTAAAAGAGAAGATGTTCGGAGTGTTCCCTCATAGGGTGAATGCCCTTAATCACCCTCTTCTGAAAGGCTTTGATGATGTATTTTTTGCACCCCATTCCCGCCATTCTGAGGTGAAAATAGAGGATATTGAAAATCACCCTAAGCTGACGCTGTTGGCGTATTCGGAAATGGCTGGGGCGTACATTGCCGCAGACAGGACAAACCGTCAGATTTTCATAACAGGACATGGGGAATATGACCGTGACACGCTGAAAAAGGAGTATATGCGTGATGTGGAAAAGGGGCTGGATAACGTGCCTATGCCCTATAACTATTTCCCTGAGAACAACCCTGACTTGCTCCCTGATTTCACCTGGCGCGGTACCGCAAGTCTGATGTACTCCAACTGGCTTAATTTCTGTGTTTATCAGGAAAC
>JAZUOE010000135.1:0-2479 GCA_045604505.1 Ruminiclostridium sp.
CTCTTGATGACGAACTGGTAAAAAGCGTCGCAGAAAAGTGCAGCACTGCAATTGTCATAATCGGCAGAACTGCCGGTGAAGAACAGGAAAACAAAGTCGAAGAAGGCTCGTACCTTCTGACTGCCGCAGAAAAGGAAATGCTTGACAAGGTGCGTGGTGCTTTTGAAAAAGTAATAGTGCTGCTTAACGTGGGCAACATTATTGATATTGAATATATCGAGAGCTGTAAGCCTGATGCACTGCTTTATGTATGGCAGGGCGGAATGACAGGCGGCACGGGCACTGCAGCAGTCCTGACAGGTAAAATCAGCCCTTCAGGTAAGCTGCCCGATACCATTGCCTACTCCATAAAAGACTACCCCTCTGACCCGTATTTCGGTAACCCTGAAAGAAATTTCTACACAGAAGATATTTATGTTGGCTACCGCTATTTTGAAACCTTTGCAAAAGAAAAAGTGCGTTATCCCTTTGGTTATGGTTTATCCTACACAACCTTTGATATCAAGACACAGCATAAGCTGACAAATAAGGGAGCAGCCTTTGAAATTACCGTAAAAAACACAGGTTTGTGCAAGGGCAAAGAGGTTGTTCAGTTGTATCTCGAGGCACCTCAAGGTAAGCTTGGAAAACCCGCACGTGCCCTTTGCGGATTTGAAAAAACAAAGGATCTTGCACCCAATGAAGAGCAGACAATCAGCATTGAAATTAACCTGAATGATTTTGCCTCATACGACGATTCAGGGGCAACCGGAAACCGTTTTTCCTATATACTTGAGGCAGGAGATTATGGGTTTTATATCGGCAGCAACGTAAGAAACGCAGAGTATATCTGTACCAAAAATGTCCCTGAAAACATTGTTGTAAAAAAATGCGTTCAGGCAGTTGCTCCTGTAAGGGAATTTGAAAGAATAAAGCCTGAAAAGAACGGAGAAGTTTTCTGTCCCTTTTATGAAACAGTGCCGCTTAATGAGGTTGATGAAGAAAAGCGCCGTATTGATAATATTCCTGCTGAAATTCCTCAAACAGGTGATAAGGGTATTAAGTTATGCGATGTTGTTACAGGCAAAAATACCATGACTGAATTTGTTGCTCAGTTTTCTGACTATGACTTATCCTGCATTATCAGAGGCGAGGGCATGGGAAGTCCACGTGTAACTGCAGGTACAGCGTCTGCCTTTGGCGGAGTCAGTGACAATCTGATTGCTTTCGGTATTCCTGCCGGTTGCTGCTCAGACGGACCTTCAGGTATGCGTATGGACTGCGGCACAAAGGCATTCAGCCTTCCCATAGGCACACTTATTGCCTCAACCTTTAACAAAGAGCTGACAACAGAACTTTTCACAATGTTCGGTCTTGAAATGACAGCGAACAATGTGGATTGCCTTTTAGGACCGGGAATGAACATTCACCGCCACCCTCTCAACGGCAGAAATTTTGAATATTTCTCAGAGGACCCCTATCTCACAGGGGCAATGGCTGTAGCTGAGTTAAAAGGCTTTCACAGTGTAGGTGTAACAGGTACGATAAAGCATTTCTGCGGCAATAACCAGGAAACAAACCGTCACTTCCTTGAATCTGTAGTATCTGAAAGAGCGCTGCGTGAAATTTACCTTAAGGGCTTTGAAATGGCAGTTAAGCAAGGTGGCGCAAAAACTGTTATGACAACCTACGGCATCGTAAACGGCTTGTGGACAGCCGCAAGTTTTGACCTTAACACCGTAATTCTCCGTGACGAATGGGGATTCAAGGGCTTTACAATGACCGATTGGTGGGCTAATATCAATCAGCGTGGTCAGTGGGCAGACAAGACAAATTTTGCGGCAATGGCACGTGCGCAGAATGACGTATACATGGTGTGTGCTGACGGTGGTAAGCATGACGATAACACCCTTGCCTCTCTTGAAAACGGCACTCTCACAAGGGCTGAGCTGCAGAGAAATGCGGTGAATGTGCTTGATTTTATAATTACCACCAATGCTATGAAACGCCTTATGGGTGAGGAAACAGCCGCCGAAATAATTAATCGCCCTGCAGAGGCAACAGGCTCCAGCGGTAATGCCATACTGTATGAGATTGACGGCAGCCTTACACTCTCCCCAGAAACAGTAGAGGGCTTTGAAAATATCTGTACAGATAAAGGGACAGAATACTGCTTTGCTCTTGACGTTAAAAAAGTTGGTCATTACAGTGTTACAATCACCGCAAGTTCGCATCAGAGCGAACTTGCGCAGATACCCGCAACATTATTTACAATGGGCACTGCTGCCGCAAACTTTACCTTTAACGGCACCGGCGGAAAGCCTGTTTCCATTACAAAGGAAATAAATATGTTCTCCGCATTTACAGCTATAAGAGTTTATTTTGCTCAGAGCGGATTGAAACTGCATAGCATTAATATTGAATATATGGGTGAACTTGACGCAGAAAAATTCAGCTTTACAAGCAACAGCTAAACACTCACAATTTATGTGTCCCATAT
>JAZUOE010000136.1:0-9632 GCA_045604505.1 Ruminiclostridium sp.
GATTACAAGATAGTTGTATTCGATGAAAAATATATAGATGAAAATCTTAAGGTAACAGGCTTTCATCCCGACGGAAATATTGAAGGGATAATTCTCGGTAAAACAAACATTGATATTCAGTCAGACAGATATAAATTATTAGGATTAAAGACTACAGGAGTAGAGCTGAAGGACAGAATTTCAGCAGAAATAGATAAAAGGAAGAAAGAACTTAGGAAATATGATGTTTCTGCAAGTTTGGGCGACTACAAGGCAATCACTTTTGAATGTATAGAGCAATTATCTCGTTCGGAACAAAAATTTTCAGATTTTGATAGTCTTACCGCGGAATATCTGAGCTTAAAAAATCATGCCGATATAAATGTAAATATACCGCTTCTGACCTTTAATGCGGTATTTGATACAAACGCTTTGAATTCTATACTCAAAACAGCATATACCAAAAGCAGCTTTACCGATGAATTTAAGGCGAAGATTTCTACACAGCGCAATTTCATTCAGGAGGGCTTAACGATTTATGACGGAAAAACTTGCCCGTTCTGTGGTCAGGAGTTTTCGCAGACTGCTGTTAATCTTATAGACGCATATAACAAATATCTTGACGACAGCGAAAATAAAGTAAAAACACAGCTTAACAGCATTTCATTGCAGTTGAAGAAATTGTCGGACCATATTGTGAATTTATATGATGTCGGATACCCTGACATTGAAAATCAAGTAATACTTGCTTGTGCTAATATGACTAAGAGCAAACGCATTTCATTGCAGGAATTGCCCGATGCAAATATGCTGATTAAGTGTATAGATAGTATCAAGGCAATAATTTCAGCTAAGTATGAAGCTATTGATTGCGATAATTTTGAAGCAGATGATATGCTTTTGACCTTTAACGCACAGCTGTCTGAACTGAACGAGGCTATACAGCAGATAAATTATCAAATCGGAACAGTAAATACAAATGCAAATAATATGTCAAAGGAAAAACTCAGGATAAAAAAGGAAATATGTAAGGCATTACAATCAGACCTTGGCAGAGATTTGAAGAGTGATTTTGCAATACTCCAGAAATTAAGAAATGAATATAAAGAATTATATGCGCAAATACAGCAAAATGAAGCTGCCGCAAAGGTTTCAAAGAAAGCCTTGGTTGCAGATACATTTTCACAGCTGATGGAATATTTCTTTGACGGGAAATACGTATTTGACAAAAATACCTTTAGTCTTATTTTTAAGAATACGGTGTTGAACGATTCTGCTACACATATTCTCAGTGACGGAGAAAAAAGTATTATTGCTTTACTTTTCTTTATTGCAAATATTCATTCGGCAGTTAACAGTGTGGATGATTATGGGAATATGCTTGTAGTGATTGATGACCCATCTTCAAATCTTGATTGCGAAAATGCCATAAGAATTGCTGATATTATCAGCGATATAAACAGTATTGTTGATGTGAGCAAGGATATAAAAACGATAGTTCTTACACACGATACTGTTTTAAGAGACGAGATAATTAAACAGCAGAATGCGACATTGCTCACAATCTGATTTGTTATGAAAGAAGGCGAGGTAATCTGTGGACAGCATTAAACGAGATATTTTCAAGGCTATACACAACGGCAAATGGTTAAGCATTGAATATAGAAATAAAGAAGATAAAATAACAAAATACTGGATTGGTATAAACGATATTGATGTTGTGCGTAAATCCTTGCATGTAACAGGGCTTCACCTTGGTATGTATTCTTCAGCCAATCTAACAATATATATCCAAAATATAGTTTCAACCGCTTTGATTGACGGAACATATCAACCGATAAATACATCGCTTGTTGAGGATATCAGGCTTAATCCGCAGAAATACAGCTTTATTTTCAATAATGTTGCCAATCTTAAAATTCTTGATTATCTTTCCGATTGCAATAAACTTGACTCAACTCCGTATAAATCGGATTATTGTCTGATAGACCATATAGATGATGATAAGCTTTCAGCTGACGGATATATGCTCAGCGATGAGCAGTTCAAACATATAGTGAATAATTTTCAGAAGAAAAGCACAAGTGGCATCAAACAAAAAAACATTCAGCAGCTTGCACTTAATATGCTCAGTATCAATACTAAAAAAGGTATCTATGTACTTGCATATCGGAAACTGGATTTCGATGTTATGCATAAAACGCTTCGCCCAAGTAAAGAAATAACCATCTGCAAGGAATTCACCATTGACGGAAGTGTACAGAGCATTCGCAAATTTATTGACGCAGATGATTATTATTTGTTGGAGGATTACGTTACCAATCAAGAAAAGATAAAGGACTGCATAACTCGTTCAAACGCAGATGTATATGGAGTTGACGATATGCCGTACTTCATCTGCATAGAGAAAAACCCGATAATTGACCTTACCGCTGAATACAACGCTATTATTAACGAATATTCGGAAGGCGCGGTTTCAGCTCCAATCAAAGCTTTCTTCGGTGATTTGACCGAGCCGTCAAGACGTCGAAAGGATTATCCGTTAACTCTCCTTAACAACAAAGTAAATCTTGACCAACTGCTTTCGATTCATAATGCTATCAAATATCCGGTTACATATATTCAGGGACCTCCCGGAACAGGAAAAACCAATACGATAATCAACACGATATCTACAGCTTTTTTCAATGAACGCACCGTGCTGTTCACATCATATAACAATCACCCGATAGATAGTGTATTCAATGTGCTCAACAGTTTGAAATACCGCGATAAAACAATACCGTTTCCTATTCTGAGACTTGGAAACAATGAAATAATTCCTGAGACAATCAAGTATATCAATGAGCTGTACGAAACAACGAAAAATATGCATATATATGAAAAGACGCTCAGCAAGAACAAGGAAGATAAAACTGAAAAAACAAAACAGCTTACCGAGCTGTTGAAAAAGCACGAGGAAATTATCGACCTTAATGAACGTCTTGAAACGATAGAAAATCTTATGAAGCTGAACGGCAATATTAGCTTTCAATCGGATTTGCAATGCCGTCAGCTTGACAGCGTAAAAAAGCGTCTGGCTGAAATCGGTACTGTTTCAGACGAGGATGCTCTTGGTTTGCTTAATGATGACACGGAAGCTTTTTACAAATATCTTTACTACACTTCCGCAATGTATATCAAGCGCCTTGATGAACCGAAATATGCTGATTTTTTAAGTATTATCAGAATGACGGATAAAGAAGCACAGGTTGCTGAGTTCAACAAGTATCTGACTGACAACGAAAATCTGAAAAAGCTGTTGAGAGTATTCCCGATAATGGCAACTACCTGCATTTCTGCTCATAAGCTTGGCAAGCCTAAAAAGCATTTCAATATGACAATAGTTGATGAAGCAAGCCAATGCAATACAGCAATTTCGTTAATACCAATTATCAGAGGTGAAAATCTGATGCTTGTGGGTGACCCCCAACAGCTTAATCCTGTTGTGCTGCTCGACTCAGGTGTCAACGACTCGTTACGTAAGAAATACAGCATTTCCGATGAATATGACTACATTAAAAATTCCATTTACAAAACATATCTTGCCTGTGACGCTGTCAGCAATGAAATTTTACTCAGTTATCATTATCGTTGTGCAAAGCCCATAATTGAGTTCAATAATAAAAAGTATTACAACAGACGGCTGAAAATAAAATCCGCTTCAGAATCTGCAGACCCATTGGTTTTCGTAGATATTGAAAATAATACCACAACAGATAAAAACACTTCACCATCCGAGGCAGAAAAGATAGTTCGGTACGCAAGAGAGAACAAAGATAAGAGCATAGGAATTATAACTCCGTTTACAAATCAGCGGGATTATATAAACCACGCTTTAAAAGCTGAAAACCTTGCTGATGTAACCTGCGGCACCGTTCACGCATTTCAGGGTGATGAAAAAGATGTTATTTTATTTTCATTGGCAATAACAGATAAGACTCATCCGAAAACATACGAATGGCTGAAAAACAACAAGGAGCTTGTCAATGTGGCTGTATCTCGTGCAAAGAAACAACTGATAGTTCTTTCAAGCACGAAAGAGCTTGAAAGACTTCACTCTGATATTGGCGATGATGATATTTATGAGCTCGTGCAATATGTAAAAAGCAACGGCATTTCAAAGGTTACGCCAAACAATGTTTCTTCGAGGGCACTCGGCATTAAGCCATACAGTACAGAAACCGAGGAAGCGTTTATGCAGAGTCTGAATCACGCACTTGATAATATTTATACCGATAACAAATGCTCTGTAGAAAAGGAGGTCGCTATTTCGCAGGTGTTCAGCGAAAATGTGCCGTATGTTGACCTGTTTTACACAGGACGCTTCGATTTTGTCATATATCAAAAGGGGTATAATAATCAGAAATTCCCTGTCTTAGCAATTGAACTTGACGGAAAAGAGCATATCGAAGATGAAGTTGTACGAAAGCGGGATGAAAAGAAAAATGCGATTTGCAAAGCACATGGGTTTGATTTGATTCGTGTAGAAAATTCTTATGCACGACGTTACAACTTTATCAAAGATATTCTATTGAATTATTTTGGTAAGGGAATGAGATAAAGAAAGATTACCACCTGAACATTTTGCGAAATACGTTTGATTTGCAAGATGCAATTTGCTTAGATTGTCAACCTTATCTTGCGACAAATTTGTGGAGTCTTCGTTTTAATGACAGTCTGTTTTTTCTTTCGGTAAACCCGCCCAAAAATTTGTGCAATTTGCCCTCGCTACCCCACTTTTTCTACTCTCACACACCCATTTTGTAAGCCTATCCAAACTTGCGGAAAACCCCTTGACTTTGCGGAAAAATAAGTTTAGGATAAAATAAAAAGGGGGCGATTATACTGGAAAGAGTAGCAATCTACAGCCGAAAATCAAAATATACTGGAAAGGGGGATTCGGTAGAAAATCAGATTGAAATTTGTCGGCAATATCTTAAGTTCAACCACCCTTCCGTGTCTATGGACAATGTAAGTGTTTTTGAGGACGAAGGATATTCAGGCAAAAATCTTGAGCGACCGCAATTCAAGGAAATGATGAGGCAGCACACCCAAAATCCTTTTGACGCTATTATGGTTTACCGACTTGACCGTATAAGCCGCAGCGTCGCTGACTTTTCATCATTTATGGTGATGCTCAGAAAGAGTAATACAGACTTTATAAGCATTAAAGATAATTTTGATACCCATACTTCCAGCGGCAATGCGATGATGAATATGTCGGCGACTTTCTCGCAGTTCGAGAGAGATTGTATTGCAGAGCGTATCAAGGATAATATGTATGAGCTGTCGAAGAAAGGAAACTGGCTTGGCGGAACACCGCCCTTGGGGTATAAATCCGTCAGACATACGTTTGCAGACGAAAGGAACGGCAAGGAAAGAAGTTATTGTACTTTGGAGTTTGACGAAGGCAGCATTGATTTGGTAAAACTCATATTTTCCAAATACAGCGAATTGCAAAGCATAAATGCCGTTGAGCAATACCTGAATGATAAAAAACTATTTACACGAACAGGTAAGCCTTGGGATAAAAGCAACGTTAAGCGTATTCTCATCAACCCTTGTTACTGCATAGCAGACCGTGACAGCTATGACTATTTCGAAAGGCTCGGATGTGAAATTTACTTTACCCCCGAATCGTGTTCTGATAATAAAGGTATTCTTGCCTATAATCGTCACGCAGGGCGAAGCAAAAAAATCTCACCGCCTGAGAAATGGATTATTGCCAAATCGGGACATCAGGGCTTGTTCAGCGGAAAAGAATGGGTGCGTATTCAACAATTAATTGAGGAAAATGGAAAAAACTGCTACGGAGGAGTTCCGAAAACAAAGCAGAGCTTTAACAAACGCTCAATTCTTTCGGGATTACTCCGTTGTGCCAACTGTGGTGACTATATGCGTCCTAAAATGGCTAACGGGAAGATGTATTATATGTGCGTCACAAAAGAAAAGAGCAAAAAACAGCAATGTGCTATGTGCAACATAGACGGAGATTTACTGGATAAGCTTGTTCTCGGGGAGATTTTCAGGTACAATGTAAAAGGAAGTGCGGTTAATTCGCAGTTATCTGAATTGCGAAGGAAAATCAATTCTGTCGAAAATGATATAGCTAATCAGATAAAATCCCTCAGTACCAAGAAAAAGAATAACGAAAAAGCTATTCAGAATTTTATGAAAGCAATCTCAAACGGTGCAAGCGAGCTTACAATCACATATATAAACGCACAGGTCGCAGAGCTGAGCGAAAATAATAGTATAATAGACAAGCAAATAGCCGAACTCAGCGACAAGGAAAAGATTCAGTCGCAGATGCACATAAACCTTAATAATATAGAAGACGCTATCGTATATCTCAAGAACAATTTTGAAAAGCTCAGCATAGAAAATAAGCGTGAATTTCTCAGAAGGATACTTGAAAGGGTTGAATGGGACGGAGAGAACGCCAGCGTTTTTTGTACAGGCAGCACAGTATAACGGTAAGTCCGTTGTACTGCCTTCTCTTATTCTTTCCTGTTTTTGTATTCCCCAGTTGCTGTAGAGGAAGCAATGAAATAATTGATTTTCCTGTTGCCCCCTATCCAGAAAATCGCATAACAATGCGCTTTTTCGAAGATAGGTAACAGAAAATCAGTTTTAGCTGAATAATAAGAATTCCCAGTATCACTGATGTGGTACTGGGAGTTTTATTGCTTTTCTTTATAAAATGTGGTATCATGTAAATGAGGGGTGATAAAAATGCTCGAAAAAACAACAGACGACTTACTCAATGAAATAGAACAAACAAACGACCTTGAACAGTTTTTCGACACCAACGATGACGCTATGATTTGCAGCACTATTTCTGAGGAGCTTAACGCTGTACTTGCTGAAAAGGGCATAAAAAAAGCCGACGCAATCCGAAAATCTGGACTTGATACCGTTTACGGCAACCAAATCTTTTCGGGTGTACGTAAGCCTAAGCGTGATAAAATTATAGCTTTAGCATTCGGGTTGGGGCTTGATTTTCAGGAAACTCAGCAGCTTTTGAAAAGAACCTTTTTCAACCTGCTCTACGTTAAAAACAAGCGTGACAGCGTGATTATCTACTGCATCAAAAACGGCTTTGATATTATAGAAACCAACATTGAGCTTGACAAAAACAGACTTGAACCTCTGGAGTAATCAGCCAAGAATTTTCTCGTTGGATTCGTAAAGGAGTTCGTTACAAGAAAATACTGTAAAACCTTTGGTAATGGCGAAAATTATAATGCAATCCCGCCTGTTGCGGACATACAGCATGGGCATATTCGCTCTTTTGAGAACTTCCTGTGTTTCGTCTAAAGTAAGGTTCATCGCCATACATAAGGGAATGATTTTATCCCTTGAGGGGAACCGTTTTCCCTGCAAAATCTGATAAGCATAAACCTTGTTGAGTTGTGAGTGTTCAATAACCTCTGACTTGATGGGGTTTGTCATTTCTATAATTTTGTTGAGGATGTCCGCAATATTGTCTATAACGAACTCTTTGGAATTTTCGGAAAGATAGTCCTTTATCTCCGAAGATTCAAGCTCAAACAAGAGCTGTTCTGCGGTCTTCATCCTGCTCACCCCTAACACGTTTGTTAAGGCTATTATACAGGATTTTCCGCTGTTTTTGTTATGCGCTGAGCATACTGAAACCGACAGTGTTTGGCTGTCGGTTTCGGTGTTAAAAGACTATCTGAATTGTAGTCTGGTTAGATTTAAGGCTTGAAACAAAGTTTGTTCTATGAATCAGAACTCTGAAACTATCGGTTTCAAAATTATATATGATGTCCTTTTCGGTGATGCTGACAGAGGTGAGGGTGAATGTTTCTGCCATTTTGAAAGCAATATCCTGCAACTCTTCCTTGCTCATTTTATCCCAATAGATTTTTATGTTCTTTTCATCACTTTCAAAAGCAGTTATATATTCTGAAATAACAGGAAAATTTTCAGGAATGTTCATAATTTCAGTCCACTGAATTTCTCTCTTGCTGTCAGTTGGTATACTATACTCTATAGCGAAGGGGATATTTGGCAAGGTTTTATTTTGGGATATAAGACGGACAGAAAGCTGAGAGTCGGCATACTCAATACTTGCAATATAATCAGCATTCTGATACATAATTTTGCTGTTCGATTCAAATGTATTACAGTCCCCTAACCAGTTATGAAGGAGTCCGCAGATGGTGCTGTAATTATCTTCTGACATTTCGTTCCAGCAAAAGTCAAAGTTGTCATATTCGTAGCTATATTCAGAAACAAACTCATACAGTTTCGGAAATCCTTCAGGAACAGGGAGCAGTTCCCAATAAAGCAAATCTTCATCAAGTATTTCTTCGTTGAATGCAGGACCCTTGCTTGTTTCGGTTGTTGCAACAGGTTCAGTTGTTGTGGGAAAGGTTTCATCTGTCATAGGAGCAGTTGTAGTCTGTACGTCAGATACAACGTTTTCAGGTATATCAACGGCAGGTTTGCTCATAACGGATAAGCAAATACAAATTACAGCCACAACAGCAACCGAAACTGCCGACAACAGAATAGTTTTACGGTTCTTGCTAAATGTGAGAGCCTTTTTTAATGCCACAACAGAAGAATAACGTTGGTCAGGGCTGAATTTAAGGCATTTTTCAATAGCTGGGCGGTAAGGTGATTTCTCGAAATTATCGTTCAGAATCAGCTTCATTGTCACGCCCAGAGCGTAAATGTCGCTTCGCTCATCGGTCTGCTCAAAGCCGTACTGTTCAGGCGGAGCAAAGCCGTCTGTGCCGATAAACGAGGTGTCTTTGTCTTGATTGATTTTCTTTACACGTGCTGCATCGAAATCTATCAGCTTTATATGACCATCGCTTGTGAGCATTATATTTGAGGGCTTGATATCGCGGTGAATAACGCCAACTGAATGAAGTGCAGAAACTGCATCGCAAAGCTCGATGAAAAGCTGATATACGTCAGGCGGATTGTTTTTGTTAGACAGAACCTCTCCGTCAACGTATTCCATATATATTTCGTCATTGTTATACTCAATAATTTTAGCTATGTAAGGTGAATCAAGCTCTGAAATCAGCTGAATAGCGGACTTGTCGAAACGGCTTGTTTTTCTGACGTACTGTTCGCCGTCATCACCCATTCCGACGCTGATTTTTCCATGGACTGATTCGTGAATATCTATAATATCGTGGAGTTCTATGTTTATCACCTCGGTTTACTTTATTGTAGCAAGGAGAGGTGGGTTTGTCAAGGCAATAAAAACGGGTCGTATCAAAACCGATACGACCATTTTTTCATACAATTTCACAATTTTCAATTCCAAACTCAATCATCATTCCGATAAGTTCGTTGCGAGAGCGTCCCGTTTCTTCGGAAAGCTTGTCTAGTTTTTCAACAGTTTCATCCTTTATGCGA
Organism: Ruminiclostridium sp.; assembly: GCA_045604505.1. Lineage (GTDB taxonomy): Bacteria > Bacillota > Clostridia > Oscillospirales > Ruminococcaceae > Ruminiclostridium_E. The sequence goes on from JAZUOE010000136.1 coordinate 9,427, forward strand.
ACAGAAAAGGTTTTATAGCCATCCTCGCCTTTAACTTTTGAACGCTTTTTAATAATGAGTTTTTCATCCACAAACATCACCTCTAACATTAATTATAACTTGACAGTGTTGTTTATAATAGTTATAATTTATGTTATAAAATATGTTTATTTGTTGCATAGGTACTTATTATGCACAGCGCATAACAAAAATATGCAATAAAGATA
>JAZUOE010000137.1:0-1973 GCA_045604505.1 Ruminiclostridium sp.
TATAATAAATTGAATTGACTATCATAGGAAGGAACATAAAAATGAAAAAGATTGCAGTACTAGGTTATGGTGTTGTTGGTTCGGGAACGGTGGAGGTTCTTTATAAAAATAAGGAAGCTCTTGAAAAGAAAATCGGTGAAGAATATGATGTTAAATATATTCTTGATTTAAGAGATTTCCCCGATAGCCCTTATGCCGATAAATTTACAAAAAATTTTGATGATATAGTAAACGACCCTGAGATTAATGTCGTGGCAGAAGTTCTCGGTGGTGTACAATTTGCTTATCCGTATGTTAAAGCATGTCTAGAGGCAGGAAAAAGCGTTGTTACCTCTAATAAAGAGTTGGTTGCAGCAAAGGGTGCTGAACTTCTCAAAATTGCTCGTGAACATGATGTGAATTTCTTTTTTGAGGCAAGTGTTGGTGGTGGTATTCCAATTATTCGTCCTCTTAATCAGTGTTTATCCGCAAATGAAATAGATGAAATTGCAGGTATCCTCAACGGTACAACAAACTTTATCCTCACAAAGATGATTAAAGAAGGAATGGGATTTGATGAGGCACTTAAAATTGCACAGGATTTAGGGTACGCTGAAAGAAATCCAGCAGCTGACGTTGAAGGTCACGATACATGCAGAAAAATCTGTATTTTAGCCTCTTTAGCTTTTGGAAAACACGTTTATCCCGATAATATCCACACTGAAGGAATTACAAAAATCACTCTTGAGGACGTAAAATACTGTGAAAGTATGGGCGCAGTAATAAAGCTTATCGGTTACGCATCACGCAAGGAAGATAAAATTGCAATTATGACATGTCCCGCTGTAATTGAAGGTGAAAGTCAGTTAGCCGGAGTTAATGATGTATTCAATGCTATTCTTGTAAAAGGCGATGCAACAGGTGATGTTGTATTTTACGGAAAGGGTGCCGGTAAACTTCCTACAGCTAGTGCAGTAGTTTCTGATATTGTAATTGCAGCAAAGGAAAAGACAACATCAAGAATGATGAGCTGGGAAGACAGTGTGCAGGATTTCATTCTTCCTGTAGATAAAATTTCCAATAAATTCTATGTCAGAGCAATTGCAACTAAAGAACAGGTTGAAAAATTATTCGGAAATGTTCGCTATTTATGGCGTGAAAATGCTCCGGAAAATGAATTAGCGTTTATCACTGAGTTGTTAAATGAGAAAGATTTTGCTGAAAAATGCAAGGAAATAAATGTTATCGGATCAATTAGAGCGCTTTCATATTGATTCGGGAAAGGAATTACTTATGACTCCTAAGTATAAAAGAGTTTTGCTTAAATTAAGCGGTGAGGCTCTTGCAGGTGATAAAAAAACCGGTCTTGACCTTCCTACTATTAACACTATTTGCCAAAGCGTAAAACGCTGTTATGATGAAGGTGTTCAGATTGGCATAGTTGTTGGTGGCGGTAATTTTTGGCGAGGACGTTCCAGCGAAAATATGGACAGAGTTACAGCTGACCATATTGGTATGTTAGCAACAACAATGAATGCACTTGCTGTTGGCGACGCACTTAAAAATCTTGGCTGTGAAGTTCGTGTAATGTCTGCAATTGCTATGAATGCTATTTGCGAACCATTTATCAGAGAAAAGGCTATTCGTAATTTCGACAAAGGAAGGATAGTTGTATTTGGCTGTGGAACAGGCAATCCGTTCTTTTCAACTGATTCAGCTGCCGCTTTACGCGCTGCAGAACTCAATATGGATATTGTACTTAAGGCTACAATGGTCGATGGTGTATACGATAAAGACCCGTTAAAGTTTGATGATGCTGTTAAATATGAAACATTAAAGCACAAGGATATATTAGTAAACGGTTTACGAGTTCTTGACGGAACTGCTGCAGCGATGTGTATAGATAACAACATTCCACTTATTGTTTTTGATTTACACAGACCTGATAATATTTATGATGCAGTTATGGGCGAAAAAGTCGGAACTCTTGTAAG
>JAZUOE010000138.1:0-6833 GCA_045604505.1 Ruminiclostridium sp.
AAACGCAATTTTATTGATTAAGGAAAGGAAATAAAATGACAACAGACGCAATTTCATTCAAATGTCCAAATTGCGGTGCAAATCTTGAATTTGACACCTTTACCCAAAATTTTACCTGCCGCTATTGTGGTTCCGCATTCACGCAGGAGCAGGTTGAGGACATTTACCCAAAGGAAACAGACCTTAATGAGCTGTTAGAGAAGAAGGTTCCTACAGAGGAACAAACTCTTGAAACAGATAAATTCGCAACAGAAAATCAGCTTTATAATTGTCCTTCCTGCGGTGCGGGGATTATTACCGACAATAAGGACACCGCATCTACATACTGTCATTACTGCAACAGCCCTGTTATTCTTGCAGGTCAGCTTTCAGGCGAATATAAGCCTGATAAGATTATTCCTTTCAAGAAAACCAAGCAGGACGCAATTGACGGATTTATGCAGTGGTGCGGAAAGAAGTTTTTCGTGCCGAAATCCTTTAAAAGCGATAAGGTTTTAGAGGAAATACGTGGTATTTACGTCCCGTTTTGGTTGGCAGATTGTCTTGTTGACGGTGAGCTTATTGTTACAGGTAAGCAGTCTACCAGTGTCCGCAGCGGTGATTATCGTGTTACTACAACAAAAGAGTATCACGTTGTACGAAAAGGCAGCATGATTTATCGTGGTGTACCTGCTGACGGTTCGTCAAGAGCAGAAGACTTGCTCATGGAAAATATTGAGCCTTTTAACTACAACGACCTTGTAGATTTTTCAATGTCCTACCTTTCAGGTCACACTGCCGAAAAGTACGATATAGATAAGGACGCAATCTTCCCCCGTATTTCACAAAGAACAACTGCTGCCGCACAGCAATCGTTCCTAAAAACAATCAAGGGCTACACCTCTACCACCATTAAATCCAGCAATTTCAGAATTTCTCATGTAAATTGGGATTATGCACTTTTACCCCTTTGGTTTTTATCGTTCAAATATAAGGATAAATACTATCACTTTGCCATGAACGGTCAGACAGGTAAATTTGCAGGTAATCTGCCTATTGATAAGGTAAAGGTCGGTATCGTGGGGGCTATTATCGTTCTCGCTATACTTGGATTTTTCCTTCCCATTTTTATAGGAGGTTTATTATGAAAAAATTAATCTCCTTTATTACAGCACTTGCCTGTTCATTAATGCTTTCGGTGACAGCATTCGCCGATGATAACGGCTGCTATATAGTCAACACAGGTGAAACTGACGCAGTATTGTATGACATTGCAGATGCGCTGACACCTGACGAAGAAGAATTTGCGAAAAATATGCTTGTTCTCACTTCTATCAATTCTCAAACAAACGTCGGTGTTTTTATTATAGAAGAAGACGCAGAAGATGACCCTCTATACCAAGCTATGGATTATGCAAACGTTCTTTTTGAGGAATTTTTCGGGTCGGACAATCACGGTATACTCCTTCTCATAAACAGCAAGACGTACTATAATTGGATTGCCCTTAACGGTGAGATTTTCGGCTACGGGGACCCTACTTATGTAAACCAGTACCTTGAAAATATGTCAGAGGACCTTATAAATGGAAATTATGCTAACGCAATCAACGTTTTCTGTGAAAGTGTAAATGATACCGCAACAAATTTTTACGCACAAAACACCGGAACACAGGCTACAGAAGAGATTGTTCCTGAAACAACACAGCCTGAAACCGATACTCCTTTAAATGAAAAGTACGATTTAAGTCAGTGTGTACCTGAAAACGGAATATACACCGTTCCGGTAAATGGTCACATTGCCCTTCTCCATGACCTTGATGACTCCCTCACTTCCGATGAGGAAAATCAGTTGATTACACGCTTGGCGGAAACTGTTGAAATAACAAATTTCAGCGTTTGTATTTTAATAACCGACGATATAGGGCAGGATAAATCAGACTATGGCGTAATGGATTTTGCTGATGTATATTACGAAAATTATTGCGGCATGAACACCGACGGCATACTGCTCTTGCTGAATAATGATACAAAATATGACTGGATTTCCACTAGCGGTAGTTGTATCGACACCTTCGCCAACAGCATTGACTATATTTTCGACAATATATGGGACAATGTACTGGAAGGAAGGCTTTATATTGCAGGTTTTGACTTCTGCAACGCTGTCATTTACTACAGCGAAAATGTCGTTTCAAATTACGATGACGACTATGACTATAGCTATGAGGGCGAATTACATTTTGATTTGGAAATGGGCTTTTCCATGCTGCTTGTAATGGGCGTATTTATAGCAATAGGCTTAACTATTTTCTCCGCAATCATCAAGGCAAATTACAGCCTTAAAAAGAACCCTAGTGTTGCTGATTACGTGCTGAAAAATTCCCTTGCCTTCACACAGCAGACCGACACATATCTAAGAACTTATACAACCCGCACAAGGGTTAATTCCTCCTCTAGCGGCGGACGTCGTTCAGGTGGCTCACGTTCACACCGTTCAAGCGGCGGCGGACGTCATGGCGGCGGCGGAAGAAGAAGATAACAAAAACCACGATGAATGGATTTTCCCAAACATCGTGGTTATTTTTATCCTAAAAGAGCCTCAATCAAGTCCTCAGGTTCCTCACCAACAACAATTACCTCAACACCAAGCTCATTTTCCACATCAGCCACAGAAACATTATCAAGAAACAGCGGCTCATCTGCCTTAAGCATTGTCTTAGGTATAAGCAATGCCGTTCCTAACTGGGATTTATAAGGCTTAAGCTGATTTATAAGGTCAGTGCCCGTTGTAAGACCTGCAACAGTGATTGTTTCGCCAAAAAACTCATTCCGTACAGGGTATACGTTAATTTTTACACTGGGAAAGCGCTCCATTGCCGCATCAGCAAGGCTTTGCAAAAGGGGTGCAGCAAGAACACCTGTTGCCACCGATTTGTGTACAACCGAACCGTCGTCCTCCACCTCTTCCAAGCATTCCAAATACCCGTCACGCAGATACGCCCACATGCCTACACCGTTTTCGTACTGGTCAAAGCTGCCGTAGTATTCGCTGTCCGGAATGGGCAACCCCGCCGTGAGAAACAACTCGTCCGCAGGGTAGACAACTCGGTCAGAATGTTCTCTTTCCATTTTATCCCCGAACTCTTCAATGATTTTTATAGCATCAAGGGCGGAATTTTTGTCGTGCATGGGAATTTCCGCAAGACCGCAGCGAAAACGGGTTGCTCCAAAAGGCACAACCGCCACGCTTTGCACCGCAGGATAAAGGCTTGTAAGAAAATCAAGGCTCTTACGCAATTCCTCACCGTCATTTATGCCTTTGCACAGCACAATCTGACAGTTCATAACAATGCCGTTTTCAGCCATTTTGGGTATATATTCAAGCACCTTACCTGCATTTTTATTATTAAGCATCTTCACACGCAAATCGGGATTTACTGTATGAACAGACACGTTGACGTTCAGTTTCATGCGGATTATCCTGTCTATATCCGCCTCTGTCATATTTGTGAGGGTGATATAATTCCCCTGCAAAAAGCTCAACCGACTGTCATCATCTTTAAAATACAGAGATTCACGCATTCCCTCAGGCAGTTGGTCAATAAAACAGAAAATGCACTTATTTCGGCAGGTCTGCTTTTTATCCATAAGGTATGTTTCAAAATTCAAGCCGATTTCATCATAATCGTCCTTCTTTTTTACAGCAACCGTCCGTGTGTCAAGTTCAAGGGTCAGTTCTCTCTCGTAAGTATAAAAGCCATAGTCAAGTGCGTCATTTATTTTGTTGCCGTTTATAGAAATAAGGGTTTCTCCGGCTTTAATCCCTGCTTTTGCAGCGGGAGAGCGGGGTGTTATTGATTGAATTTTTACAGCCATATCAACTTTCCTTTTATAAAAATAAAACAGCAGTACCCTAAAGTACTGCTGTTCTGCGTTTCAGTTATTGTACAATTAAGCCTCGCTGTGAGCGATAACTTCCTTGCCCTTATAATAACCACAGCTACCGCACACCTGGTGAGGAACCTTCAGTTCGCCACAGTTTGTGCAGCGTGAGAATGCAGGTGCAGATAACTTCCATACCTGTGAACGTGTTTTATCACGTCTAGCCTTAGAAACTTTTCTCTTTGGAACTGCCATTATTCGCACCTCCCTTAATAACAACAATATTTATGATTTTAACCTATTTTGAAATAGTCAAAATTAGCACGGTTATTAGTATACCATAAATATCAGAATTTGTCAATAGCAATTAGAGATATTTTTTTATAGATTCAGGAGCGTCTTCTGCATCAGCTGAAATTGTGAATACTACGTTTACATTTTCAGAGATGTCTGCGATTCTGTCAAGCATCTTGCCAACTTCAACTAAATCTCTGCCGACAATTCTTAATGTACCGTCAACAAAAACGTCAGTTGTGTCATAGTTGGACGCAAGAAGACCTGCTACGAAACCATACATATCGTCATAATTTCCGATTTTGTAATCCTCAATGTTGATTAAACGGATTTTGTGGTAAATGTCGATGTTCAGAGACGAGCCGTACTGAATTGCAACAACGTTACCCTTGCTTTCCTTTTCTGCAGTGTGGATTGCATCAATTAAGAGCTTTGTCTTACCTGAACCCTTCTTGCCTGTGATTAATTTTACCATAGTTTTGTCCTCCGTATATATAATTTGCTTTTAAAGAGCATATAATGCTCAGATTAACTTAATTTTGCCTCAAGAGCAGCCTTAGCCTCTTCATAACCGGGCTTACCAAGAAGTGCAAACATATTCTTCTTGTAGCTTTCAACACCGGGCTGGTCAAAAGGATTAACGCCTAAAATGTAGCCGGAAATTGCACAAGCCTTTTCAAAGAAGTAAATCATATAGCCAAGTTCTGTTTCATTAAGCTCAGGAACCTCAAGTACAACGTTAGGTGTGCCGCCCTCAGAGTGAGCGATAACTGTACCCTCATAAGCCTTCTGATTAACAACAGACATATTCTGATTTGAAAGGAAGTTAAGACCGTCACCGTTTGTAGGTTCGTCCTTAAGGAAGAAATCCTTCTGTGCCTTTCCGAAATGTACTACTGTTTCAAATAAAACCTTTGAGCCGTCCTGAATGAACTGACCTAAAGAGTGTAAATCTGTAGAGAATGTAGCTGCTGTGGGGAATAAGCCCTTTCCGTCCTTGCCCTCGCTTTCACCGAAGAGCTGCTTGAACCATTCGGACATCATCATAAAGGAAGGTTCATAGGAAACAAGCATTTCTGCAGCCTTACCCTTACGGTGAAGGATATTTCTGATTGCTGCGTACTTGTAGCAATCATTGTTTTCAATGTTATCATCGCAGAAATCATCAGATGCCTTTGCTGCACCTGCCATAAGAGCATCAATGTCACAACCTGCTGCAGCAATAGGAAGAAGACCAACTGCTGTAAGCACGGAGAAACGTCCGCCAACATCATCGGGAATAACAAATGTTTCATATCCCTTTGCGTCAGAAAGCTCCTTTAAAGTGCCTCTGGCCTTATCTGTTGTTGCGTAAATTCTTTCTCTTGCACCCTCTTCGCCGTAACGTTCTTCCAATAATTCACGGAATACACGGAAAGCAAGTGCGGGTTCTGTTGTTGTACCGGACTTGGAGATAACATTTACAGAGAAATCTCTGCCCTCAACAAGAGAAATTACTTCATTTAAATATGTGGGGCTGATTGTATTACCGATAAAGTAAATATCAGGTGTATCCTTTTTAAGAGAATTGTAAAGGCTGGATTTTAAAGCCTCGATAGCGGCTCTTGCGCCTAAATAGGAACCGCCGATACCGATAACAATAAGAACCTCGCTGTTCTTCTTGATTCTTTCAGCAGCAGCCTTAATTCTTGCAAATTCTTCCTTGTCATAATCCTTAGGGAGAGAAACCCAACCTAAGAAATCATTACCTAAGCCGCTCTTTGTAGTAAGAGCCTGATGTGCGGCTGTAACAGTTGGCTGAATAGCCTTATACTCGTTTTCGCCGATATAATTCTTAAGATATTTGTCGTTTAACTTGATTGCCATTTCAGACATTCTCCTTTTCTTTCTACAATTAAGCCGTAAAAGGCATATCTATGTGTTTCTATTATAACTTAAAATTCAGATTTTTGCAAGTTATTTTATCGTGTTGAGTAATATTCGTCAGAAACAGAAAATTCAAACAGAATAATTTGTGCATTATGACAATTTTAGGTGTTGAAACTTCTGTTTATAATTTTAAAATATTTTGAAAAATTCGGCATTTTTGACAAAATTACACAAAAATGTAGCTTTATTATAATAAAGTATTGATTTATTTTAAACAATAGTATATAATAAATATAATACATTTTAGTTGGGAGAATTATATGAAAAAAGAAAAAAGCACTTTCTCCAAAATATTTGAAAGACATTCAGGAAATGCGCTGCGATACAGAATTATTTACTGCGCCGGTGCTATTATACATACTATATTTATTATTCTTTTTGCGGCTATAGATATAGATATTTTAGTCGGATTTAATATTTTCAGCGTTTTTCTCTATCTTTTCGGCTTTATTTTTATCAGAGATAACCGCTGGTCCGCTTTATGGCTGACGCTGTTCTATATTGAAATAGTGGCTCATGCCGTTGTTTGCGGTTTCTTGCTGAACTGGAGCTATGGCTTTTCCCTTTACAGCCTTATGGTAATTCCTGTTTTCCACTACATAGCCTATATGGACCCTAATTTCAAGAACCCTATCAGGCTTTCAGGTATTCTTGCCATAATTAACGTTGCGGCAATGACTATAACCGGGTTTTTCTCAGGAACAGCGGGAAAAATTGGAAATCCCGCCATTGCTCAGACAATTTCAACC
>JAZUOE010000139.1:0-6687 GCA_045604505.1 Ruminiclostridium sp.
GGCTATAAGAACTTCGTTGAGTGTCCCACCTGCGGTCACTTTGCAAACAACACAGATTTTATGAATAATGTAAAGCATGAGGATTTCACACAGGGTACACCTTATACTTGTCCTGCTGATACTTCCCATGTTTTCTATCAGATTTTAGTATGTGAAGATTGTGAAAACACGGCAGCTCACAACAGCACAGGCTTATTCCAGTATCTTCCTGATACAGGCTCCTTCATGTGTCTTGAATGTGGTGGTACAGCCGTTAAGGGTGACACAATTGACGAGAGAGTAACTGCAGACGCAAAGATGTCTGTCAGCGGCATGGTTCCTAATGCCATTCTTTATGGTCAGGTTGATAAGCCCGGCAGTATCAATGGCTTAGCGTCCTTTGAAAGATGGGACGGTTCAAACTTTACTTCTACATCAGGCGGTAAGGTTCAGCTTAATCTTAAGTACGACAGCCATTCTGATATGTACACAATGTCAGTATTCCCCACAACAATACCTGACGATGTAGGAACAGACAAATTCCGAATTAATCTTTATCTCCCCCCTCACTACAATGTTATAGATTTTAATGAAGTAATATCTGCCGGTGACGGCGCAGCATCTTATACTGAGGGTGAAGATGATGACCCGACTGTTGTAACACTTGAGTACAGCACACAGGCTGAATGCAGAATTGAATTTAAGCTCCTCAATGAAACAAGCGGTTTTGCATTTGAATATGATTACAACAGTATTACCTCTAATGCAGGTCAGGGACTTGCAGGTTACTGGTACAGCCTTAATTTTGGTTCCGTACACCGTGTTGACGGCTATGTTACTGACTACGCCGCAATAGGTTATATCGGTCCTGACGCGTAAGGAGGTACAGAATGTTAAAGTATCTTATGAAATTACGCAGCCGTAAGGCCTTCACCTTAGTTGAACTTGTTATAGCAATGGCTATTTTAGCAATTCTTATGGTTTGTGTTGCTGCTTTCTCCGCTCCTGTACAGGACATGGTTAAGGCAACCGCAGCAGACGCTGACTCAATCACAGCCAATAAGATTATAGGTGACTATATTGAAAATCGCCTTGCATTTGCAGACAAATTAACAGTATTTCATGCTATTGACGCTACAAATATTTCTGACGGAAATATTACATCTACATGGGCAACCTTCCAGGCAAGAGCTGCTGCTGCAACCGGAAAGGATAAAGCTGGAGTTCTTATTTTCCACTATGAAGAGGACCCTGTAGAGCCCATTAAATCCACCTATAAAATCTACGATATAATCATTCCTGATTCAGGTGATTATAGTTCAACTGTAGTTGATGGAACAACAATATATGAGGAACATGCTGTGTTTATAGATGATTTCTATGTAAACAGTCAGAACCTTATAATTGCACCAACAAAGCTTAGTTCAAATTTAGCACGAGGTAATACTTTTGCAGAGTTTGAAATTATTCCATTCGATTGCGATGAAGATTATCCTGATGATTATATCACGGCTGATACTTTAAAGAATTACTATGATTTAAAGGCTGATCATGAGGCAGACCCCGCTCTTCAGCCTGATGAAAGTTTTGGTCTTGACGATTTACGTCACGTAAGATCAGGTGCTATTGAAACTGTATCCTTTGAAGTTCAGAACCTTAAGCCTAAGGATATTAAAACCGGATGGACAGCTCTTGCTCCTGCAGGTTCAGGTGGTACAGATATAATGGTTTTCTATTATATCCCCCATTATTAATCGCAAAAAAATTCCCCGAGTTTTCACTCGGGGGACAGCGATTAGCACATACAAGCTGTGTGCTAATCCCTGTTTACATAAGACCTAAGTACCAATCAATTAATTGCTGACCAACTAAGAAACCGGTAGCAATTCCAATTGAGAGATATGGACCGAATACAATCTGCTTTTTGCAGGTCACTTTAGTAATTTCATCATTCTCGATACAGAATGAAATTGCAAAGTCAGAGGCATTAAGTTCACTGATGCGTTCACAAAGTAATTTAATGTCAGGCTTATCGTTCCATACCTTTTCATCAATGAAATTATCGTCGATATCACATTTACCTTTGAATATGTTACCATAGAAAGCGTCGCTTTTTTCAGGAAGAACGTAGTTTCCCATTTCCTTTTGGTTTTCGTACCATTCAGCGGCGATTTTTTCTACCGCCTCAGCGGTTTCTTTTTTGACCTTTTTGGGAATGCTTAAAAGGATAATAGAACCGATGATTGCACCAAGCACAATTCCGATTGCAGCAGCAGGGACTATTCTCCAGCCAAGTAATAATCCGGCAGCAGCCATAAGCTGTACATCTCCCCCGCCCATTGCTCCAAGCATTGCTAAAATCGCAAAAGGAACGGCAACGATTACAGCACCTAAAAGATGCTCATGCCAAGCTCTGCCGTCAGTGAAGATTGAAATAACTCCCAGTACTGCAATAATTATGCTGCAAGTGTAGGGAATCTGCATGTGGTCAATGTCAATTCCACTAGCTACAATAAGTACAGGTAAAAGTACAAGTGCATAAAGCAGCTCTATGGAAATTCCCAGCACACAAATTGCTGCAACATACATAAGAGCCGTAAGCAGTTCAACTATCCAATAGCGGGGCGAAATTCTTGACTTACAGAAACGGCACTTTCCGCCAAGAAATATGTAGCTGAAAATCGGAATAAGGTCAATATTTTTCAGCTGATTTCCACAAGTCATACAATGACTGCGGTTAACTACTATGGACTGTTTCAGCGGTGTACGAAGAATTACAACGTTCAAAAAACTGCCGATAACAGAACCTAGTATAAACGCCATAACAATGAAGGTTATGGTGTAAGAGAGAGGGAATTCAAAAATGCTTATCATTTTTGTCAGCCACCTTTCTGAAATTTATTTTATATCATTTTAACACATTTTTCTGCCAATATCAACTGTTTTCAGTTGCAAATTTGAATATATGAAATTTTTCATAAATATGGAGGTTTACGAATGAAAAACGTACCAATCGGACAAATCCTTCTCGAAAACGGCTACATTACCAAGCAGCACTTGGAAGATGCACTCGTTAAACAGAAGGAATCAGGAAAAAAACTCGGCGATATGCTTCTCGACTTGGGTTATGTTTCCGAAACACAGTTGGCTCAGGCTCTTTCTCAGCGTCTTAAGGTTCCCTTTATTGACCTGACAACCACAAAGATTGAAGCTGAGGCTGTAAAGAAGATTCCCGAAGCAGTTGCAAAGAAGAATACAGTTATTGCCTTCAAAATTAATAACGGCAGACTTTACGTTGCAACAAATGACCCGGTAAACTTCTACATTTTTGAAGAACTTAAGATTCAGACCGGTATGGAAATCCATGCTATGTTAGCAACTAAGTCCTCAATTCTCGAAGCAATCGGTAAGGTTTATTCACAGAACACTGTGGATACCGTTATGGGCGATATTGATAAGGAATATGATGCAAACGCTGCCCTTATGGAAGAAGAGGACGCGTCTGAAGAACGTATTGATAACGCGCCTGTAGTTAAGCTTGTTAATACTATTATTGAATCGGCATACCGTGACAGAGCATCAGATATTCATATTGAGGCATTTAAGGACAGAACACGTATTCGTTTCCGTATCGACGGTGAGTGTGTGGAGAAGATGGCGGTAAAACCTGCAGTTCACAACTCTCTCATTACTCGTATCAAGATTTTAGGCGGTATGAATATCGCTGAAAAGCGTATCCCTCTCGACGGACGTTCATCTGCAGTTATTGACGGCGTAAACCAGGACCTTCGTATTTCTACAATTCCTACCGTTTATGGTGAAAAGTGCGTTATCCGTCTTCTTGCAACAGGTGATGAAAAGGCACGTAAGATTACCGACCTTGGTATGACTGACTATAACTATGAAATGTTCAAGCAGATTATCCGTTGTCCTAACGGCGTTATGCTTGTAACAGGACCTACAGGTTCCGGTAAATCTACAACTCTTTACGCAACTCTTGGTGAACTTTCCAAGCCTAATGTTAACATCGTTACTGCTGAAGACCCTGTCGAAAAGAAAATCGACGGCGTAAACCAGTGTCAGATGAACGAAAAGGCCGGTATGACCTTCGCCGCTGCGCTCCGTTCTATTCTCCGTCAGGACCCTGACATCGTAATGGTCGGAGAAATCCGTGACGGCGAAACAGCCGATATTGCTATCCGTGCCGCTATCACAGGACACTTGGTACTTTCCACACTCCATACTAACGACGCTGCGTCCACAATCCTTCGTCTTGTAGATATGGGTGTTGCACCTTACATGGTTGCGTCCTCTCTCGTTGGTGTTATCGCACAGCGACTTGTTAAGCTGCTTTGCCCTGAATGCCGTGAGAAAATCCTTCTTACTGACCCTGCAGACTTAAAACTTGTTGGTAAGGACTCTCCTGTTGAAATTTATCAGCATCACATCGGCGGCTGTCGTACTTGTCATAACACAGGTTACAAGGGCAGAACTGCTATTCACGAAATTATCGTTTCTACAAACGACATTAAGGAGCTTATCGCTCGTAACGCAACTGCCGAAGAAATCGGTATCCAAGCTCGTAAGAACGGTACAAGACTCCTCCGTGACAACGTTACTGAAATGGTTCTCGACGGTAGAACTACAATGGATGAGTTAGTAAAGGCAACATACTCTGTATAAGAGAGGAAGGAAAAAATATGACTAACACACTCGATATTAATGCAATACTCGACGAAGTAAGAGATATGGGTGCGTCTGACTTGCACTTTACAGCAGGTCTTCCCCCTATCGTGCGTCTTCACGGTAATATTAAAAAGCTCTCCGGTTATCCTGACTGCACAGAGCCGATTATTGTAAATGTAATCAACCAGATTACTTCTATCAAGCATAAGCAGACTATTCAGAAGGGCCTTGACGCCGACTTCTCATACGTTTCTGCGTCCGGTCACCGTCACCGTGTAAACGTATATCGTCAGAGAGGCTACCACGCTGTTGCTATGCGTCTTTTAAGAAATGATATTCCTACTTTAAAGGATTTATATCTTCCTCCCATTTTAGGTGAGTTTGCTCTTAAGCCAAGAGGACTTGTACTTGTAACAGGACCTACAGGTTCCGGTAAATCTACAACTCTTGCAGCTATGATTGACCACATTAACCGTCAGAAGAACTGTCATATCATCACAATTGAGGACCCTATCGAATATCTTCACAACCACAAGCAGTCAATGCTTAACCAGCGTGAAGTCGGCGTAGACGTAGATAGCTTTGCGGGTGCCCTCAGAGCCGCACTTCGTGAAGACCCTGACGTTATCCTCGTAGGTGAAATGCGTGACTTTGAAACAATTAACGCTGCCGTAACTGCCGCTGAAACAGGTCACCTTGTGCTTTCCACACTGCATACAACCGGTGCTGCTGAAACACTTGACCGTATCATCGACGTATATCCCCCTCACTCACAGGGTCAGATTCGTTCCCAGTTAGCAAACGCAATGGTTGGCGTTATCTCTCAGACACTTTGTGCAACAGCAGACGGCAAGGGTCGTGTAGCTGCTCTTGAAATTATGAATGCTACATCTCCTATCCGTGCTAATATCCGTGAAGGTAAAATCTTCCAGATTCCTAGTGCTATTGCAACAGGTAAGGCTGACGGAATGTTCTCTCTTGACCAGGACCTTGCAAGACTTGTTCGTAACGGTAAGATTACTGATGAACTTGCTCGTACCAAGTGTCAGAACCCTGCAGAGTATAAGAGATTCCTTGATGTTACATAATGAATATAGAAAATGCCTGAGAAGATTTCTTCTCAGGCATTTTTTACATTTTCTCAACCTTTTCTTGAACTATGCTATAGCATAATTTTTTTATTTCAGCATTCCATTTTCTTCTACTATACTTGACTTGAGGCTTAGTTTTATCTTTTCTATTTATAGGCTTACCGCTTTCAATTATTCTGTCTACAAGCTCATTCAATTCTTTTTTATCTACACATTCCAGCATCTCGGCCCACCATACAATCAGTTCTCCACACGAAATATTTTTAACGATATGGTCGTCGCTTTTTCGGTCACAATAGGATTCAATTGTATGCCACCATTGAGTTGGCATTGCTCTTCTGTAGTCAATCTCTACATCGCGCACCCTTGCGTAATCTATATATCCTGTTGGCTCACAATTGCTGCCACGCTCTGATTGCTGATACCCTGCCTTAACTAATCGTTCGGTTATTGGGCAAGGGGTATTTTTTTTGTCCTCAAAAGCTGCACGTAGTTGCTTAACTGTCATTTTATAACCACCTTTCATTTCATTAAACTGCTTTTTTTAAATATTAGCATAAAAAATGGCCTGTGTCAACCGTCAGACGCAGGTTTAATTTTTTGCCCTGTTTTTCAACAATTCGACAATAGATTGTTGAAAATTACTAAAATAAACGCAATTCGATTATTTTCGAGTGGTAAAGCGTGATGATTTTAAGCAACGTTCTGCACCAAGTGATGTTGAAAAGTTGAAAATTCCTTTAAATAGAGGGAATAATCAAATTCTTTTTCAAAAAAATACCCTTCATCACCCGAATAAAAACACCATGCCCCTTAAAATGAGGGGGTTGAAAAAAATAGGTTCATTTGAATTTCCTTGAAAATATGATGACGATATTTTTAAGAAAAATATACCTATAGACAAAACATAATCTAAAATGACAAATAGTGT
>JAZUOE010000140.1:0-5810 GCA_045604505.1 Ruminiclostridium sp.
TCAGCCAAATACTGAACATAGTCAGAAGTAAAGAAATCATCAGAATCAACAAACACTATATAATCGCCCTCAGCAACCTTTACTGCATTATTTCTTGCAGCTGAAAGCCCATGATTTTTCTGATGAATAACTCTGACATTTCCTTTTCCTTTTGCGTATTCGTCGCATCTTGCACCGCAATTATCGGGAGAACCGTCATCAACAAGAATTATTTCAAGGTCAGGATATGTCTGGGAATCCAATGCAGCAAAACATTGCTCAAGGAATTCCTCAACCTTGTATATCGGAACTATGATACTAACCTTCGGGTAAGTCACAGGCTTATTCCTCCTTATAAATATCACACTTTAGAGAAACTTTAATTATGAATAAATTTCATAATCTTATCATAAAGCTTAGGCATTTTACATTGAACCATATCCGCCATTCTCTGCTTAAAGGTTCTTTCGGAATAGATTTCTCTCAGCTCCTCAGAACGGATTGTTTTCCAGTCGCAGGTTTTCTTGGCTTTAAGATATTTTACCATTTTAATTCTTTTTGTCACTAAATCATTGTATTTCAGTTCTGTACCCTCGTTGAAGCTTTCCCAGCCAACAAGGAATTTATTATATGTATCAATTTTATTAGCTGTATCATTTTTCATTTTAGCTGTCCACGAACCGGGAGCTAAATTACGATATACAGCCATTTCATCTGCAAGCATATAAACCTTGCCACGGATTGCGGACTTTAACAGAAGAATTACATCACCGGCAGGAAACTTAAACGCCCAATCTACTTTTTCCTTATAAATATC
Source organism: Ruminiclostridium sp. (assembly GCA_045604505.1). GTDB lineage: Bacteria > Bacillota > Clostridia > Oscillospirales > Ruminococcaceae > Ruminiclostridium_E. Next base: position 797 of record JAZUOE010000140.1, read on the forward strand.
AGCTAAAATAAGGAAGCTTGCAGTCTGCATAGGACGGCCTTTTTTTTCAAGAATGATTTCTTCAAGTGTAATTTCCCTGTCCTCAGAGGTACTGCATTTTGTATGGCTCATGGTATTAGTTTCCATATTAAGCCATGCAACAGAACAGCCGCACATCGTACAATCGGGATTTGCCTCCATAAAGTCAACCTGTTTTTGCAGCTTCAGAGGGTCTGTCCAATAATCGTCACCCTCGCACAGAGCCACATATTTGCCCTTAATTCTGGGAATCTGATATGTTCTGTTTATATTGATTTTTTGTGAATACTGATTTTCCGTCTGACAAATAGGCTTTATCAGCTCAGGGTATTTTGCTTCGTATTCACGTATAATATCAGCAGTATTATCTGTTGAAGCATCATCATGAACAAGAACCTCAAAGGGGAAATTTGTTTTCTGTGTTACAAATCCCTCAAGAGTATCTTTTATATACTTGCCATGATTAAACGCATTACAAACAACGCTTACCATAATCTGTTCACTCAAAACATTTTCCTCCCGAATTGATTTAAATTGAAGCTTTCTTCTTTTTACGATTTTTAATTGCAGTAACACACAATTTGTAAGGTACAGGCTTGAATACTATTGATATTCCTGCGTATACAACAACACCGAAGATAATCTGTAAAATAAGTGTCAATACTGCGTTAAGGTTGAGGAACTGTAAAGCATAAACAGCACCAAACATTACAAGTGAAGAAATAAAGGAAGGCAGAATATCCATAAACTGCTCCTTATAGGAATAATCCAGCAGTTTGCGGTTAGGTCCTGCATTTACAAAGCAGCTGATGACTGTTGTAATTATACCTGTAAACGCAATAATAATAGGCGAATCAAAGCATAATACGGCAATTGTAAGAGCAACAAGACCGTATAACTTTTTTATAATTTCAAGTTTGAGGAACAAATCGCTTCGTCCCATAGCGTTAATTGCCTGTAAGTTACAGGAATGAACAGGATAGAATGCAAATGTAAAGCAGTAAATCTGCATATAAGGCACCGCAGGCAGCCATTTTTCACCAAGGATAATTGAAATTACTGCTGTGGAAATTGCTGCAAGTCCTGCCATAGCAGGGAAAATTGCATATGCGCTTATAATCATTGAGTTTTTCATCAATGCTTTAACCTTTGTCTTATCGTCCTGTTTTTCAGACATAGCAGGAAGCATTACCGACTGTACAGTCAAATTAACCGCATTAATAACAAACTGTGGAAACTGCTTACCTTTATTATAGAAGCCAAGAGTTGCCTTATTGTACTTTACGCCAACTACAAGACTGCGTATATCCTGATATAATGTATCGAGAAGACCTGATACAAGAAGTTTCCAGCCAAAAGAGAATAAAGATTTTATTCTTACCCAGTCAATGTGCATTTTAATCTTTATTCTTGTCTGAACGTACATTACAATACAAGCTACAGATGTGTTTATAAGTGTCTGTGCTACCAATGCCCAGAGTCCGCCGCCATTAACAGCAATGATAATACCTACAACGCCGCTTATGATAATACCTGCAACATTTCCGAAAAATATCTTTCTGAAATCCATTTCACGGCTGATTTTAGCTATCTGAATGGAGTTAAGCGCACCGGGGAATAAGATAAGGCAAATTACACGGAAAGGCAGAACAAAATCCGATAATTCAGGGATTTTGTATAATACAGCAATTCCGGGAGCAGCGAAGAAAAGTATCGTATATATTATCGTTGCAATACCCATTGTTACCCAGAAAACGGAGGAATAATCCTCTTCCTTGACATTCTTGTTCTGAATAAGAGCATTGTTGAAACCTCTCTGAATGAATACATTGGCAAGGTTGGTGAAAATTACCATAAGGCTAAGTTCACCATATCGTTCCGGACCAAGAATACGTGCAAGGAAAAGCTGAAGTGCCAATTGTACAACACTTACGCCCATTCTTTCCATAAATTTCCATACAACTGCTGAACCGAGTGTTTTCTTTGCAGTTATATTGCTGTTACTACCCATATAGACACTATCTCCTTTTAATTAAACTCCTAAAACATAAGGATAGGTTTGACTTGCATTTTTTATTACGTAGAAGAATACCCAATATAACAAGCTGAACGAAATTATTGCGGTATTTATAATTATCTTGTTATCAGTCTGCTTTGAACATTTTGCAAGAGATGCGATAGAAAGAATATTTATAAATGAAAAATAACCTGCTATTCGCTTACCGAAGTTCATTAAACCGCCAAGCTGGTGAAGAAGTATGTATGATATGCTGCATATCAGGAAAAAGTCGCTGTATGGCGAACTTAAACGGAACTTTCTGCGGAATACATAAATTCCGAACATCTCCATAAGCAGAAATGCAGTAAGGTAAATAGGCCAGCCGCTTTGACCTTCCGTATAAAAGCCAAAACCTGATAACAGACCGAGTCCCATTGCAACCTTTATCAAAGGTACAAACATAACAACCATACACATTACACCGAAAATAACAAATCTTTTGCGGCTCTTTGGAGCACCCAGATATTTTTTATGGTTAAGGACAATATATATAAGCATGGGGCCTAAACCAATAATCGCTGTAGCGTGTACAAACATAGATATAAAAATGACAATCATATATTTAACATATTTGCCGTTCATCATATCAATCAAGAAAGCAAATACAATCGCCATTGCCATATATTGTCTGATAACATTAAGTGAATGATTGTAAAAATAAAGATAAAACAGAAGCATTACCAGTGGAGGATTAACATTTTTCCTCTGACGGTAAGCACCGATATACACAAAAGTTATTATGACAGCATGGCTCAAAAAAAGGAAACATCGGAAGTCATTTGTATAATAGGCAATAGCACCAATAAATACAGCAAACAGATATTCCGTATCATATTTACAGTAAAACTTCATATATTCAGCAAATGTACCTGCTGATGCCTGTCCCCAGTATAATCTGTATGTTCTGTAATGGTCAACATCTATTCCAATATCGTAATCACGCAGACCTGCGAGAGTTACCGTAATGGCTATACTAAGAACAGACCATAATAAAATCGCAAGCTTAAACTTTGATTTATGTGCCAGTTGTGCAAAAAGTGCCGAAGCACCGAAACAAATCAAATATATCATTTAGCTGCTCCTTAGCATTAACAATCGACATTGCATTCATCACAGCAATGCCGCCTTAATTTAAGACAACACAACACAGCACAAGTTATTTAAGGCAATATCGCACAGAACTTGTGCGATAGATGCGTTTTACAAGACGGAATGACGAAAAATATGCAAGCAGATTTCGTACAAAGCCGTCAGGGAACTTTTGGTGGATTGCCTTAATACTCACTTATGCTGTGTTAATATATTACTTTTTATTCTTGTTGCTTTTCTTCTGTTCTTTTTCTTCGTCAGCTTCATCTTCAGCTTCTTCCTCAGCCTTTGAAGCTTCTGCCTTTGCAGCCTTTTTAACAGTTACAACACCGTTATTCTCATTGTACTGGTTAGCGAAAGCACGTACAACGATAATCATTGCAAAAGCAAGGAAAATAACAATTTCAACTACTGCTACTATAAGAACAACGTTTGGCAGGCTGTAGTCATTTTCAACAGATGAAGGAACAATGATTGAGTAAGCATTTGCAAAAGCAACATTTGCAAAGAATTCATCTGCTGTGCTTTCTACGAGATTAAGAATATTATTTGTCTTTTCATAAAGCTTGTCAAGCTCTGCATCAAGAAGTTCCATCTGAGCCTTACTTGTGCTGCCTGTACTCTTGTTGAGGCTCTCGATACGTCCCTCGTAGTAGTCAATATCCTTTGTACACTCTGCAATTTCAGCCTGAGTTGCAAGCTTTCTGTCAATCATCTGGTCATACTGAGGTGATGCCTGTGATAATGTAAGGTTAGCAGTTTCGCTGTTTGCTCCAGCCATAACCATAACAGTATCCTTCTGATATTTTTCGATTGAAGCCTCTACGGATTCAAGATTTGACTGTGCAGCAGTTCTCTGTCTTTTGAGGTTATCAATACGATACTGATAGTTTATAAGAAGAAGTTCCTTATCCTTTGTTACATTATTAATAGTAACATATGAAGAAATCCAGCCTAAATCTTCACTTCTGAGTGTGCCGATAGCACTTGAAAGGTCAGAGAAGGAATAACCTGTAGTTGTAGATCTGAAGCTTGTTGAATCCTGATTTGCAAGTGCACTTACATACTTCTGTGCAGATTCAAGAGTTGAATCGAATACATCAATTGCACGTTCATAGTCATAATCGTGGTAATCAATTGCAAGAACAGCACTACCTAAAGCTCTGTTATAGCCGTATGTTTCGTAGAAATATCTCTTGTATGAATCAAGAATTGCATCAAGAACTCTTGCACCTTCGTCCTTGCTGATTTTAGCAGCTTTAAGATCGAGAGTGATAATAAAACGTGTAGGATAAACAGAAACATCGAGCATTTCCTCAACAGCGTTCATAGCAGCGCTGTTTCCAATGTCAAAAACGCTCTTATATGCAGCCATTTTGTCAATAGCGTCAGAAGGAGTAACACTTTGAATTTTGATGTTATTACGGAGTGAGTCAACATCAACTTCATCGTCAGGGTACATAAGAGCATCAAGAGCACCTTCAATAACAGCAGGTGACTTTATCTGCTGAATTTCAAACTCATTGCCTGCGGGGTCCTTACCCTTTTCAATGCCGTCAAAAGTAAACTCAACCATAGCCTTTGCTGTAGCAGCTGATCTTCCGAGGAGGAATGTGCAGCAGCCTGTGATAAGAGCGGCAACAATAGAAACTACAATCCACAGTACAAAAAAGCGTTTTACCTGACTTACAATTCCGCCTATGGTCAAAATAGGCTTATCGTAATCATCGGGGTTTTTCAGCACAAGATTAATATTTTTTTCTTCTGACATAATTTCAACCTCACTATCTTTCCATTAAATACAAATTGTAATAAAAACGCCAATCTGAAATTGCGTTCCCTCTAATT
>JAZUOE010000141.1:0-3528 GCA_045604505.1 Ruminiclostridium sp.
AGAATATCGGTGGAAGGCTTCGGATAATGCTCAACAATAGTCATTACACCGTCTGTAAGAGTTTTAGGGTCACCGCTCTTCACGTAATTAAGAACAGCCTCTTTAAAGGGGTAGTTCATTACGCTGTCAAGCTGACCGCCAACAAGGTAACGACGGCGAACACCGTAGCTTTCCTTATTTGTAGCGTCTTCCCATACCTCACCGTAAATAACCTTATCGTCACCCTTTGCCTTTACAGCACGGTTAAGGTTATCAAGAAACTCGTCAGGCAGCTCATCAGCAACGTCAAGTCGCCAACCTGCAGCACCTAAATCAATCCACTTCTGTAAAATTCCGCCGTCGCCACAAATATAATTTGTGTAGGCAGGGTTGTTTTCAATAACATTAGGAAGTGTGGTAATGCCCCACCATGATTCATAAGTATCAGGATAGTTAGAGAAACTGTACCACTCTCTGTAAGGACTGTCAGGGTCACGGTAAGCGCCTGTATGCTCACCGTATCTGCCAACCTTATTGAAATAAATAGAGTCAGCGCCTGTGTGCGAGAACACACCGTCAAGAATAATACTGATGCCCTTTTCCTTTGCCGCTTTGCAAAGGCTGACAAAGTCCTCCTCTGTACCTAAGAGAGGGTCAATTTTTTCATAGTTGGCTGTGCAGTAACGGTGATTTTCGTGTGCCTCAAAAATGGGGTTGAGATAAATAACAGTTACGCCTAATTCAGCTAAATAGTCAAGCTTATTTTCGATACCCTTAAGGTCACCGCCGTAGTAGTCGTTGTTTGTAATCATTCCACGATGGTCAGGGCGCCAACAGGGTGTTTCGTTCCAATCTGTGTGTATCTGACGGTCAGCAGGGATATTGTTTCTGGGAGTGCCGCTACTTGCAAAACGGTCAGGGAAAATCTGATACATAATGCCGCCCTTGAGCCAATCGGGGGTGGTCATTCCCTTTTCGTATACAGTCAGTTGGAATAAATCGCCGTTATCAACAACACCAACGTTTACCCCACTTCTTTTAATGTAGTGGCGATTTCTGTTAATAAGCACAGAGAAGTAGTAATGATGAAGTCCTGTGTCCTCTGGGATATACTTGCAGCGGTAAACTGCGTAATTATCCTTGATTTCAAGAAATTCAAGTCTTGTAAAGCGTTCTTTATAACCGGGACGGAACACCACAAGCGTTGCCTCTTCAATGATATTGTCAACAGGGAAACGGAGTGTAAATTCACATTCACAGCCTTTTTCTACTGCACCAAATGGCTTTTTGTAATCAAGGCTGAAGGAGTCATAAATCGGGAGCATAATTTTGTTCCTTTCGTTTTTAAAATACACAAATAGGGTGCCAAAGCACCCTATTTTTATTTAATTAAAGGCAGTGCCAAATGTCACGTGCGTAGTCAGTAACAGCACGGTCAGCAGAGAAGATACCTGCTCCGGCAATGTTAGCAAGGGACATCTTGTTCCACTTAAGAACGTCCTTGTAAGTTTCACGAGCCTTAGCCTGTGCAGCACGGTAGCTTTCAAAGTCAGCAAGGCACATGTACTGGTCTACATAGCGGATTGCGTTTGCAACTTCGTCAAACTTAGCACCGTTAAAGCCATTGTACATAGCGTCAACAGCAGCACGGATAGTTTCATTATGGTTGTAGTAACCCTCAGGTGTGTAGCAGTTCTGTTTCATAACATTTACTTCAGGTGTGGACATACCGAAGATAAAGATGTTATCATCACCAACCTGACCGTGAATTTCAACGTTAGCACCATCGTAAGTACCCATTGTAATTGCACCGTTAAGCATGAGTTTCATGTTACCTGTACCACTTGCCTCTGTACCTGCAAGAGAAATCTGCTCAGAAATTTCAGATGCGGGCATAAGAAGTTCAGAAAGTGTTACACGGTAATCCTCTAAGAATACTACAGAGAGCTTTTCGTTAAGCTTGGGGTTCTTCTTAAGGTCCTCACCGATGCACCAGAGGAGCTTGATAATCTGCTTTGCCATATAGTAACCGGGAGCAGCCTTTGACGCAAAGATATATGTCTTGGGAACAAAGTCAGCATCAGGGTTGTTAAGCAGATAGTTATATTCAGAAATAATATTAAGAGCATTAAGCTGCTGACGCTTGTATTCGTGCAGACGCTTTACCTGTACGTCAAAGATACTGTCAAGATTCAGCTTTGTGCCTGTTGTATTGTAAACATATTTAGCAAAGTCAGCTTTATTTGCTCTCTTGATTTCAGCTAACTTCTGAAGAACATCTGTCTTATCAGCAAAGAGGTTGAACTTAGAAAGCTCCTGACCATCCTTCTTGAATCCTTCACCGATACATTCGGAAAGAAGTGCTGTAAGACGGGGGTTGCTCTGTAATAACCAACGACGGTAAGCAATACCGTTTGTAACATTCTTGAACTTTGTTGGCTTATCTTGGTATTCGTCACTAAATACGCTTTCCTTGATGATTTCACTGTGGAGCTTAGAAACACCGTTTACGGAGTGTGATGCGTCAACACAGATGTTCGCCATCTTAATAACATTATTATTGAAGATAGACATTCTTGAAACCTTTTCGTAAGGAAGTCTGTTAGAAAGACCTTCGCAGTAACGACGGTTGATTTCACAGATAATAGAGTAAATTCTGGGGAGAATTCTTTCGATTAAGTCCTTATCCCACTTTTCAAGAGCCTCAGCAAGTACAGTGTGGTTTGTGTAAGCAAATGTGTTTGTAACAATATGCCATGACTTGGACCAGCTGTAACCACAGTCATCAAGAAGTATTCTCATAAGCTCAGGAATAGCAAGTGTGGGGTGTGTATCGTTAATCTGAATAGCAACCTTATCGTGAAGGTTGTCCAGAGTGCCGTATACGTTCATGTGACGCATTACAATATCACCGATGGACGCAGCGCACATGAAGTACTGCTGACGAAGACGGAGAGCCTTACCCTCAAGGTGGTTATCATTAGGATAAAGAACCTTTGTAAGAGCGTGAGCAATGTTATTTGCGCCAAGAGCGTTTACATAGTCACCGCTGTTGAATGCACTCATATCAAAGGACATAGCCTTTGCGCTCCAAAGACGGAGCTTGGAAACACCTTCACTGTCATAACCGGAAACGTACATATCGTAAGGAACAGCCATAACAGGTGTGTAGTTCACATGAGAAATGTGGTGATATTCATTATCCCAGTATTCACGGATTTCACCGTCGAAGTGTACTTCAATAGCCTGGTCTGTTACAGGAACAAGCCAACTTTCACCGCCGGGTAACCAGTTGTCAGGAAGTTCTGTCTGCCAACCGTCAATAATTTTCTGCTTAAAAATACCATATTCGTAAAGAAGGGAGTAACCTGTTGCGGGATATGCACAAGTAGCCATACCGTCCATATAACAAGCAGCAAGACGGCCTAAACCACCATTACCAAGACCTGCATCGGGTTCTTCTTCATAAATTGTATCAAGCTTTACTTTAAAATCCTTCTTAAGAACTTCCTCTGCAACCTCGTTAAGACCGATATTAAAGAGAAAGTC
>JAZUOE010000142.1:0-9267 GCA_045604505.1 Ruminiclostridium sp.
TAAGCCTTGATAATCTTTATGCGATACTTGTTTAAGTAAAAATCGCTCATTGTGGAATGAAGGGCAATTCTTATATATATCGTTCATAAATACCTCTTAAAATATATAGATTAAACCCTATGCCCAAGAAAATCTCCATTAGGAACATAAGGAACGTTTACCTCATAACCTCTGTTATTCATATCATTAAGCTTAATAAGCACCAACGGATATGGAACAAATAAATCCTTTGACATTTCTTCAGCGGTGTACCCGTCTTCGCCATAACCTATTACCTCTTTATCCGTTATAAGAAGATTTGCGGCAAAAATATTTGCCTCCATTTCAGGTTTGCTTTTCATATCAAAGAAAGAGGTTTCTTTTATTCCGCCGTTTTCGGCAAAGGAACGATGAAGAATATCATGACCAAGTTCATGAGCAAGAATAATTCCTGAAAGAGTATCTGTTAACGACTTATTAAGTACAACAAACCTGTTTCTTTTATATACAATATAAAACCCCTTAAGTCCACCTAAATCCGCAAAATCTACATCAACATCCATAGCGTCAGCAAGTGTAAATGGGTTACGGGTTTTGTATTTTTTTGTAATTTCAGTTACCCTGTCGTATATAAATTCTGTACTCACCTTTGTTCTCCTCTAAAAACTATTCTTTTTGCTTTGCTGAATATTTTCGATTCTTTTCTTTCGATTTCCAGTATATATTCTGAAGTGCCAACATCACTTTATCCTTATCTTCTTCGCTTATATCACCACCGGCAAATAATGCTCCGGCGCAATCCAAAAGCTGCTGTGCAGACGCAACACCTTTTTCACCGTCTTCAGCACGAACAATACCAAAGAAATCATCACTGCTCACAAGATACTCTATTCTTGTTTCTAAAACACTGCATAATTTATCCAGTATATCTCTTTTTGGATAACGTGCCCCTAATTCATAATTTTGTATACTGCGGCTTGAAACACCTACTTTTTCAGCAAGTTCAGTTTGTGTAAAACCTTTATCTTTTCTTAATTTCTGAAGTTTTTCTGTAAAATTCATTTAAGCACAACCTTCCTGTAAATGTTTTGCTAGAAATAATGTTGACAAAATCGTAAATATAAGTTATAATATACACAATTCGTTCGCAACACAACAAATTGTTCGTATTTATTATAGCATTTAACATTATATTTGTCAAGATTTCAGGAAAAAAATTATGAGAACTATTCTTCATTGTGATTTAAATTCGTTTTATGCATCGGTTGAGCTAAATATAAACCCGTCCCTCAGAGGTAAACCTGTTGCTGTTTGCGGCAACAAGGAAGAAAGGCACGGCATTGTACTTGCCAAAACTGATGAGGCTAAAATTAAAGGCGTTAAAACTGCTGAGGCAATATGGGAAGCTCAGCGAAAATGTCCTGATTTAATTATAATTCCCCCTCATCATGATGAATACGTACAGTTTTCGCGACAAGTACGAAAAATATATGAAGAATATACTGACCTTGTTGAACCATTCGGTATAGATGAATGTTGGCTTGATGTCACAGGCAGCGAAAGATTATTCGGAAATGGTGAGAAAATTGCTCATACCATTCGTGAAAGAGTAAAAAAAGAAACAGGCTTAACTATTTCTGTAGGAGTCAGCTTTAACAAGGTTTTTGCAAAGCTTGGTTCAGATATGAAAAAACCTGATGCAGTAACTCTTATTCCTCACGATAAATTCAAAGAAATCATATATAAATTACCTGCCGGTGAAATGTTAGGCGTTGGTCCCAATACCGCCAAAACATTAAAAAATTACTGTATTGACACAATCGGAGATATTGCTTGTTCCGAAAAATTATTTCTGATAAAAAAGCTCGGAAAAACAGGCGAGTGTATTTGGAATTATGCAAACGGATTTGATGAGTCGCCCGTTCACTCTGTTAACTATAAGGCACCTGTTAAAAGTATAGGCAGAGGTAGCACTTGTCCTGTTGACCTTACTAATTATGAAGATGTAAAAAAAGTAATTATAATGCTTTCACAAGAGGTATCTCATCAATTACGAAAACACTCCTTAAAAGCAAATTCAGTACAGATATCAATTAAAGATAAAAACCTTTCTGTTAAGCAATTTCAGGCTCCTCTTCCCTCTTCGACGCAATGCTTTTGGAACATTTCCGAAAAGGCGGCTGAACTATTTGCATTAAATTATTGTTGGAAAGAACCTGTACGCGCTATTACCGTCAGAGCCATTAACTTATCTGATGATAGTGAGGCGGAACAATTAGATTTTCTATGTGATTACACTTCACAGGAAAAACGCAATAATGCAGAAAATGCTATTGAATTAATCCGTAACAAATACGGTAATTCTGCCATAAATATAGCTAGATTATCATAAAAACCTGAGAGATTTTTCTCTCAGGTTTTTACATTATACAATGATTTAGTTTACATCAAATTATTACACTCTATCAACTTTGCTTGTGCTTTTTCATGACCTTGCGCAGCAGCTTTAGCATACCATTTCGCCGCCTTTTTTATATCCTTTTTCACACCCTCACCCTTATAATAACTATTTCCAAGATTAAACTGAGCTTTTGCATGACCTTGCTCGGCAGCCTTCATATACCATTCAATGGCTTTAGTTTCATCATTTGATATGCCTACCCCTTTGTCATAACAAACACCTAGCTTAAACTGTGCCTTTGAATGTCCTTGTTCAGCAGCTTTGAAATACCAATACACAGCCGTTTTTTCGTCTTTTTTTACTCCTTCGCCCTTGTAATAACTGTTACCAAGATTATACTGTGCTTTAGCATATCCACTTTCAGCGGCTTTAGTATACCATTCCACTGCTTTTGATAAATCTTTCGCAACACCTTTTCCATTATCGTAATAAACACCTATTTTAAATTGCGCTTTCACATCACCATTTTTTGCAGCAGTTAAATAATAATCAAAATGAACGTCATCATCTTTTCCATCATCAGATGTTTTAAGCTGTGATTCAGCCATTTCAATAATATCATCTACAGAATTCAATGCCCCACAGTTTGAACAAGAAAATTTAGCGTTATTGTCGCAGGAATTTACGAAATATGTTCCACCACAATATTGACATTTTACAATATACTCCATAAACTGTACTCTCCTTGCTTTGCAATATAAAAAAAGATTAAAATGATAATAATATCTTATCCTTCAATATGTGCATCTTCTGAAATTACGCCTATTCTGTACAATCCATCAAGGCAACGTGAAAGCGACTGATTTTTCTCCATATCAACCACCGCAACAGAAGATAATATATTACCTTCAGAATCGCTGAAATACAAGGTTTCTCCTGTTTTTAAACTAAAGTTGGTCTGATACTTCTTTAAAGCGGATTTCTCACTATTATTTTTACATACAACAGTAAATACTTCTCCCGCTTTAATTTCAACAGAAGGTACTGCCCATCTTTGTAAATTGAGTTCATCATCGGAAAGATAAAGTCCGTCAAGCTTTATATCACTGCTCGTAGGATTGTATATTTCAATCCAATCACCATCTCCCGATGTATAAAGCTCACTTATGTAAATGGATTTATCTGTTTCAACCTTTTTAACATATAAATTAACTGTTACAAGACCATAATCATCTGCCATAGATGCCTTAAGATTAACAGTTCGGGTATCGTATTTCACACCGTTTATTTCCCAATAATCAAACTCATAGCCATCAAGAGCATTCATTGTAACAGGAACCTTGCAATCTGCAAAATAATCACCTGTAAGTATACCCGATGTACGTAAAGTCTGCGTATTAAGAAATCCTTCTGCACCTGTAGGGTTGTTAAAGGATACAGTGAAATATTCCTTTTCATAGTCAAAGCGCTCACATAAAGCATTGAGCATTACTGTAGCTCGTCTGTCGGCAAAATCTCTTATCTGCTGTCGGCTTTCAGCAAATGTTTCTTCACGAGCCCATGTAGATGTATACCCATTATTAAGTGCATACATACATTCAGTATCGCAGATTTCAATAAGTTCATCAATAACCTTGTTGGCATTTTCAGACGAAAATGAACCGCCAATAAGGTCGCAAATAATATTTGCAAATTTTTCACGCATATCAGAGCGTTCAAGAACAGCCTTTAAAAGAACAGAATCACCCTGCATGTGTTTTCCCGAAAGAACGTTTGCAAGAGTATTATCACGATAGCCATTGCCGTATAATCCCCATGCGTATTCAGCGTCAAATAATAAAAATCTCCATCTGCCGTCAAGATATTCACTATCTACCACCTCATTCTCTGAAGGATAGTAACGCCACGCCTTGAAATTATTTCCCGGCCAATCCTTATTGTCAACATAAATCTGAATTGCATAATACATCAGAAGGTTGTCAATATCAACAAGTTCCTTAAATTCATTAAAATTATTCAGATTAGTAAGTCCTCTTTGAGCAACTTCCAACAGATAATTCCAATCATCTACGCATTGCTCATCATCACCCTCTACTTCCTGCTCCTTACTGCCAACAATTCTGAAATTATCCTTGTTTCCACCGTAATTGTTAGCAAGATAGTCGTTGCTGTAAGCCTCGTGCAACCAGGCAAAGCCGTAATATTCACTATTTAAAAATACCGCTGCAGGACGTACATTTTGTGTATCGGGAAAACCTGCCTGAGCTGAAAGAGTCATTGACAATTCATCTCTTATAGACGCAAATTCACGGTCATTAGCGTTATTTCTTAATGTAATTCTGTCATATCTTGTAAGAAGATTACCGTAAGCGTCAGTTGCACCGCTGAAAAAGGCATATTTAAACTTACCATTTCCCTCGCTGTATATGTTTCTTGCAATAAGACGCCATGACTTCTGCTCAACAGCACGTGAAACACCACCTACAACTCTGCCACCTGCTGCTTGAGAAATGAGCTGTTCACCATCAGGGGTGTATACTTCAACATACATATCACGCTCACTCTCTCTGCCGCCGATAAACCAGTTAGCCGGAGCGTTATATTCAACCTCGCCACCATTATATTCATCTGAATTTAGGTATTCATCACGCTTAAAACCTTCTGTTGCAACACCGTAATAATAGTCATAAAGATTATATTCATCAGTTGAAAGAACAAATATCAATGTTTCATCATCAAAACGATTTTCGACATTCTTACCTGTAATATAACTTTTAAGACATATCTCAGATGTTTCTTCAGGTGTAACAGCAATTGCCTTTACCGTTGTAGCTGTTACCTTTGACCTTGCGGTAATTTTTATAGGTGTGGAGTATTTTTTTGAATCAGTTGTAGGGTCATTACCGTCTATAGTGTAATAAATAACAGCGTTTTCTTTGTTCGCCTTTAACTCGACTTCAATATTCTCGCTGTAAAATGCCTTATTCTTAGAAAAGGAAACTGATAATGGGGCATTTTCATCAATTACTTCAGTTGTTTCCTCTATATATGACTGAGGAAGTTCAACCTGATAATCGGAATAATATTCCAAACCGATAAAACTTGCAACACCGATTAATACAACAATAATTAAAATAATAACTTTTTTCATAATCCTTTTTAATATGAACAATTAATTCTGTTCATTGCACATTGCCAATAATTCTTCTTCGCTTATAATAGCTATGCCAAGCTCCTCAGCTTTTGTCAGCTTACTACCTGCAGCCTCACCTGCTACTACATAGTTTGTTTTCTTTGAAACAGAGCCTGTACATTTTCCGCCTAAGCTCTCAATCATTTCTTTAGCCTGTTCTCGCTTAAGTGTAGGTAATGTACCTGTAAGAACAAAGGTAAGTCCCTTGAACTTATCACCTGTTGCTGCATTACTATAAGCGGTATTTACACCATATTCTTTTAAGCGGTTGATGAGATTAATCATGTCATCATCTTTAAACGCATTAACAACGCTTTCCGCAAGAACATCACCAAAGCTATCAATTGAAACAACGTCATCATAAGAGGCTTTCATTATTTCATCAATACTTCCAAATCGTTTGCAAAGCAGCTCCGCACTTCGTCTGCCTATTCCCTTTATACCCAATGCAAAAACAAGTCTGTCAGCCTCGTTACTTTTTGATTTTTCAATAGCAGACAACAGGTTATTTGCTGATTTTTCCTTAAAATTAGGGAGTGTGAGCAATTGTTCATATTCCAGCTTATATAAATCAGCAGCATTTTCAATTAGTCCGCTGACTGTTAGCTGTTCTACAATCGCCTCACCTAAACCGTCTATATTCATCGCATCACGTGACGCAAAATGAATAATGTTTCTTAAAATCTGCGCACGACAATTAGGATTAACACACCTTACTGCTGCCTCATCAGCTATTTTTTCCGCCTTATGCGAACAAACGGGACAGACATCAGGTATAAAATACGGTTCACTGTTTTCTGAATGTGATGATACTCTTACGACTTCGGGAATAATTTCTCCCGCTTTTCTTACTACAATTGTATCGCCAAGCCTTATGTCAAGCTGTGAAATTATATCCTGATTATGAAGAGAGGCACGGGAAACTGTTGTTCCTGCTAAAATAACAGGTTCAAAAATCGCAACGGGAGTAAGCACACCGGTTCTTCCAACATTAATTTCAATTTCCAGCAGTTTTGTTTCCTTTTCCTCAGGCGGATACTTAAATGCTACTGCCCATTTCGGAACCTTAGAAGTTGAACCTAAAATATCTCTTTGAGAAAAATCATCAACCTTTATTACTGCGCCGTCCGTATCAAAGCTATAGTTTTTCTTCTCCTCGCCTATTTCCCGAATACGGTTTACTGCATCATCAATGTTTTCATAAAGTCTGCCGTCAACCACCTTAAATCCCAGTTTTTTGAGATATTCAAGCGATTCATGATGTGATGTCAACTCTTTACCTTCAATTTGCTGAATATTGAATATAAAAATATCAAGTCCACGCTTTGCAGTTATTGAACTGTCCTTCTGACGCAAGGACCCTGCGGCAGCATTACGAGGATTTTTAGCAATTTTCTCGCCGTTTTCTTCCTGCTCTGCAACAAGTGAGGCAAAGCTGCTGCGAGGCATATAAACTTCACCTCTGACTTCTAAAAATGGCAGCTTTTCTGCTATTTTTAAAGGAATTGAGCGTATAGTTCTTAGATTTTCAGTAATATCTTCTCCGATAAAACCATCGCCACGAGTTGAACCTCTTACAAAAATACCGTCACGATATTCCAGTGAAACAGATAAACCATCAATCTTAGGCTCAACAGAATATACAGGCTTTACTTCCTGACTTACTCTGTTGTTGAATGCAAAAAGTTCTTCCTCGCTGAATACGTCCTGTAATGAACCCATCTGAACCGTATGAGTTACTTTTTCAAAGGTTGTAAGTGCATAACCGCCAACTCTTCGTGTAGGAGAAAGCGGGGTCACAAGTTCAGGGTATTTAGCCTCAATTTCTTTAACCTCACGCATAAGCTT
Source organism: Ruminiclostridium sp. (assembly GCA_045604505.1). GTDB lineage: Bacteria > Bacillota > Clostridia > Oscillospirales > Ruminococcaceae > Ruminiclostridium_E. The sequence goes on from JAZUOE010000142.1 coordinate 7,422, forward strand.
ATCATATTCAAAATCGTCTATATCAGGGTCATCAAGGACATAATATTTATAATTATGTGCTTCGACTATAACATATAAGTCATAAAGACGTATTTTTGCATCTTCCTTATTCATTGATAAATCCTTTCATCATGTGAGGCTGAAATCTGCTAATTCATTATAATGAGCCTCATCTAAAATTATATTTGAAAATGTATCAGGAACATCTCCCATTAAAATTGTCTGCGAAATAATAAATTCATTTTCAACAATAAAACTGTCGCTAAGTCCCGGAATAATCGGTGAAACCTCTGTGTAAATCACTAGTATTACGCTATGTATTGTCTGATTAATACCTGCACTTTCAAAATTACTTAACAGTTTTGAACGTGCTACACCATTAGGCTTAACTGAAAACTCAAGCTCTGCACCTGCACCGTACAGATAACTGATTCCTGTCAATGTACCTATGGCAATTGAAACCTCTTCCGTTCCCAGTTCATTAAGTTCTTTATTGGCAAGTTCCATTATTCCGGCTTTCATAGTGTTTATTTTTGCAGGATTTGTGCGTAAAGCACCTATTTTTCCGTCCTCTTCATAAACAAAACTTACAATATCTGAATAATCATTATCTGTTGTTTCAAGATGTTCACAAATTGCCCTGCTGACTGCTTTGTCAGCAATAAGCTTACACCTGTATTCAACAAGACGCTCGATTATGGGTCTGAACCAACAATCAAAGCTAATCATAAATACAATCAAAAATACACCAAGAGAAATAAAAAATCTTCCGATGTAAAGTAAAAACTTGTTTTTTTTCAATTTATATCACCCCGTGTCCTACATTATATGTAAGACACAGGGAAAGTGATAACAATTATTTTATGAAAACACTGAATGCCTTATAAGCCATATAAACATCATTTTTTGCGGTTACTTCATAAGGTGCGTGCATTGATAAAACAGGAACACCGATATCTATTGTGTCAATATCAAGATTTGCAATATACATGGCAACTGTTCCGCCGCCACCGAAATCAACCTTACCAAGCTCACCGGTCTGCCAAATTACACCATTTTCATTAAAAAGGTTTCTTATCTCTGATACATACTCTGCAGATGCGTCACTTGTACCTGATTTACCTCTAGAGCCTGTATACTTTGTTGCTACAACACCTCTGTTAAGGAAAGCAGCATTCATCTTCTCGAATGGTTCAGCAAAAGTCGGATCAAAACCGGCATTAACATCTGCAGAAAGGCATTTAGACGCTGAAAGAACTGTATGACCGGCTACACCGTTTGCCTCTGCTAAATCATAGATAAAATATTTAAGATAAGATGAACGAAGTCCTGTATTACCTTCACTTCCTATTTCTTCTTTATCTGTAAGGATTGTAACAGATGTCTTTTCAGGAATATCTTCAGTATCTACAGCTGCCATAAGTGCAGGATAAGCACAAACTCGGTCGTCCTGACCATAAGCGCCAATCATACTTCTGTCAAAACCGATGTCTTTTGCCTTAAATGTCGGAACACATTCAAGCTCTGCTGAAATAAAGTCTTCTTCTGTTATACCATACTTTTCATTGAGGAGTAAAAGAAGGTTGAGCTTAACCATTTCGCTCTTTTCATCGCTCTTAAAAGGGCGTGAACCGATAAGAATATTAAGTTCTTCACCCTTTATAAGCTTATTGGCAGGACGCTTGTACTGTTCATCAGCAAGGTGCGGGAGCAGGTCTGTTACAACAAATACAGGGTCATTTTCGTCTTCACCTATTTTAACATTTACTGCCTCGCCATTTCCTTTATAAATAACACCGTGCAAAGCAAGGGGAATTGTTGGCCACTGATACTTTTTAATACCGCC
>JAZUOE010000143.1:0-3353 GCA_045604505.1 Ruminiclostridium sp.
AATATCACCTTCTTACAAATAGGTGATATTCCTTGATAAATAAATATTAGTGATGTAAAATTAATTTATTAGTTCAAAACCACATATTATCTTGTTGATACTAACGGTGCCTTATCACAGGTACTTGCAGAGTATGACGAGAGCGGTTCTTTGATAACTTCATACACCAGAGCCGACCAGCTTATTTCACAGGAACGTGACGGAGTTAAGTCATATTACTTATACGACGGTTTTGATTCTGTTCGTATGTTTGTAAATGATGAATGTGAGATTACTGATACTTACACTTATGACGCTTTTGGTAACTTACTTTCTAGCACAGGTGATACAGAGAATAGTTTCCTGTATCGCGGTGAGCAGTACCATTCATTTATTGGCTTATATTATTTAACTTTGAAAAGTTTTCATCGCTTGTCTTTAATTTCTATGATGAAAATAATTTATAGCCTTTTTCATCGTGGACTAACGCACTGCCATATATCGACGAGCGTCAGAAGGACAAAAAACTTATGCTTTTTAATTTGAATGAGCTTATGAATTTCTGAAAAAATCTGCCCGAAATGATATGCACCCCCAAAGTCAGACACTTTTGGAGGTGCATATTTTTTATGGGTACAAAAGAGAAAAAGCGTTGATTCGTAACATTTTTGTAATATAACTCATTTAGCATTTACTCGCATTTTTCCAGTCATGTTGTTCTGATGTTAAGATTTCGTTTGGCAACCATATTTTTGGGGTCAGGAAGGTTTACAGGGTGGAGTGATTTATTGGGATGTTCCTCAACGCCAAGCAGAATGACTCTGCAGAAGGAGTTGGCAAAAGCGGAATTGTTTCCCATATACTGTGCGGAAGTCCGCCGAGAGCCTTTTTGGATTTAATTCGGTTATTTTCAATGCTCTGAAAATCCATCATTCCTCTGTCTTCGTTCTGAATTTGTTGCTTATAGTATATCACAAATGACGTAAAACTACAAGGGTGGATACCCTTAGTCAATTCTGATAAATGTCTTCAAGCGTAAGCAAGGTAACATCATCGCTTTTTCTTAACTTTTGAAGTTCATCGGTAAATCCGCTCTTTGAAAAAATGAAATAATGATATTTACTTCCTTTTCCAAATACGTCGGCGTAACGGTGAAGCAGCTCAAGCTCTGCAATTCCTATTTTCTCATTCCGATATTTACAGGAGCCAATAATATATTCGTTACCTTCAACGGGGGTTCCAACAATATCTATTTGTACTTCTTTTTTAGATTTATTGTCCGTGCCCCACCATTGAGCAGCATCTGAAAGAATAATAGGCAGATTTTCGGCGTAGTGCAGTAAATACTCTCTGCACATCTGTTCAAAAACAAGCCCCATATAATCGTGTAAATGCTTTTTTACAGCGTTATCATAAAGCTGTGCAATTCTTCCCGAATGGATAGCCGCCATATTTTTAGGAACAAAACGATACCAGAAACGGAAAAAATTATCGCCTATAGAATATATTGTTCTTTTGCTCTCTTTTTCTGTAATAGGACTTTCTTTTTTGACAATCCCGAGGTCCAGAAGAACCTTCAGATATTTTGCACACTTCGCAGATTCAATCCCAACCTTTGTTGAAATTTCGTTGGAATGAGAAGCACCGCCTGCGATTGCTGTTATAACAGAATTATATACCGCAGGTTCGCGAAGCTCTTGTTTGAGCAGATTTTCAGGCTCTTCAAAAAGATATCCCGACCTGTCGAAAAAATTTTCCAGAAGTGCTTCATCGATATTATTCCGAACATTCAGTTTATTAATATAATGGGGAATACCACCCGTAATTCCGTAGATAAGCGACTGCTGTTCTGCGGTAAGAGTCGGGTTAAATGCAGCAATTTCCTTATATGTCAGTGCATCTATCTTAAACTGTGCGGTACGGCGTCCGTAAAGGGGGCTTTCATATCCAAGCACCTGATATTCCATAAAGCTCATAGATGAGCCGCAAAGAATAAGAAATAACTTCCCCGATTGCCATGTGCGGTCAATAATATGCTGCAATCTTGATGAGATTGATTTTTCAGCTTTGGCAAGATAAGGATATTCGTCAATTACAAAAATAATACGTTCTTTTTCACTTAGCCTTGTTATATCCTGAAGTGCTGAATCGTAATCAGGGTAAACAGGTGCGTTTTCTCCTGTGCTGTCAGGATTTTTGTATTGATAAATAGCTTTGGAAAGTGATTCCAAATTTTCCTGCGACGTAGCATTAAGAGCGGAAAACATTATCACAGGTTTATCCTTGCAAAACTCGTTAATAAGTGCCGTTTTACCTACTCTTCGTCTTCCATATATTACAATACACTCAAATTTTCCGTCTTTGTATCTTTTGTCAAGCTTTGTTAGTTCATTGTTCCTGCAATAAAACATTTGTAACACCCCCATACTGTAATTTTAAAATAGCTAACTCGTAATTCACTAACTTATGAGTTAATTATATCACTATTGTTGCCAACTGTCAACGAATTAAGCAAACAAAGTTGGCAAATTTAGTAACTTAGTCGCCAACAACTCCCGCTACTGAGTTGTATCAGCGGCGGTTGTTTGTTTCTATTTTGTTCTTTTCTCCATCATTTTTACCAACCTCTCCAACTCCGGCGAATGTGAAACCACCGTAATCACCGTTGGCTTACTTTCTTTACATACCCTTTTCACTCCGCTTACTGCTAACAACTCCTTCCACCCGTGAGCGTCGTTATGTATTGCAATGGTTTCCCAGCAGGGTGTATCAGGAGAACGTTTAAGGTCATACTCCTTTGCTGTTCGTGGGTTGATACGGCTGTACTCTGTCTTGAAAATCTCCATATACTTTTCTTTGGGCAGACAGTTGTGTTTTCGTTTAAAGCCTTTCGGGGGAGAGGGGTAGTGTTCGTTCAGAAAATCTCTGACCGTCATATTGAAAACGCTCTTGATTGTTGATGGCTTTGGCAGATTCGGAGAAGATAGATCGGCGGCAATGGGGTTGCGACCGTGTTCATTTACCCATTCGTTTATTGCTTCAAAAATAGTTTCCTTTGTCCAGCGTACCTCTTTTGAACTGCTGTTCGCCATATAGTAAAGCCGTGTTATAGCCTGTTCAATCTCGGGAACAGGTTCTTTTTGTTTAAGTGCCTCGATAGCAATTTCAAGGGCTTTCTTTCTTGTTATGTACAAGCTCTTTCATTTCCTTTCATAGAGCTTTTCGCGTTCAATATATCATCGGCACAGCATAAGTGGAAAACTTTACTCCAAACTCCAGTGAGAAATTATCAATTGCCTTCATAAGTCCGATACAGCCCACCTGAAATAAGTCATCAGGCGCCTCGCCTCGTCCCGTAAAGCGCTGAATAACGC
>JAZUOE010000144.1:0-6417 GCA_045604505.1 Ruminiclostridium sp.
TACGCTTGTATCAGACCTTATTTTTTTGTTTTTTGGCTATAAAAAATTAACAAATCTGGTGATTTTAATTTTACATTTTTTGTTTTATGAGTTTTCTGCAATACTACAGATAGAGAATATTTTAAGAAGACTTGGAGATTATAAGACGCCGCATAAATTAAATGCGGAAATGCTGTCTGTAGCATTGTACTTCATCAGAGTTGTTAACCGGAATGAAGCGTAAGCACAGAGGGCTGTCATATTCTATACAGCAACAAGCTGATGGATGTGATTTTTTTATTGTGCGCCGAGCGGTAACGGCTAAATTCACATAGCGGTTACCTCCGATTTTTGCCTTAAAATCGGCAGGTAAACAGCTAAAGGTGCCAGCGTTAGCTTTTATTTCAGACTCAAGCGCACAACCCATAGGTCGGGGCACTCTACGCTCTAATAGTCTTAACTTATTTTTTAACAACAAACAAATATCAGAAATTTATTCTGATGACAAGGAAGGAGAAAAAATATGTCAAAAAAGAAGAATATTAAAAAAGAAACCGTAGAAAAGCTGAAGCAGGAAACACGCTTCGGCGAATCCAAAAAAGAAGCTCGCATAAAAGAAAATACAAGGTATCCTGAGGGTATTTTTGCCCACGAGACCCAAAATACTTATACAAAGCAATGTCTGGCATTCTGCTCGTGGCTTGAGGAAAATCACCCGGTGCGTAGCATCAAGTATGCCCAGCAATACGTAGGCGAGTATCTGGAAGACTGCATTGCAAAGAATCATAAACCCGCAACCATACATACTAAAGCATGTGCATTAGCTAAGTTATACAAGTGCCATTCCTATGATTTCGGCATTGTTCTGCCAAAGAGGACAAGAGCGTCTATAACACGCTCAAGAACCGTTCCTGATAAGAAGATAGAAGAAAAGAATGGGGATATAGTTTATTTTATAAAGGGGACAGGTCTGCGCAAGCACGAAGTGGAAAGACTTAGTTGTATGGATGTTTTTAGGGATAGTGCCAACAAATTAAAGATATATGTAGCCAAAGGAAAAGGCGGCAGACCTCGTACTGTAGAGGTGTTGGAAGAGTATGCGGAAAGAATAGAGCAAATGGCAGAGAAGGCAAATCCCAATAAACCCATGTTCGGTAAAGTGCCGAAAGACATGAACGCTCATTATTACAGGGCGTGCTATGCACAGGATTTTTATGATAAGTGCGCGAGAACATTGGATACGTTGTCAACAAAGGAGAAGTATTACATGCGAAAGGATAGAAAAGGCGACGTTTATGATAGGTTGGCAATGAAAGAAGTAAGCCAGCAGTTAGGTCATTGTCGTATAAGCGTAATAGCAGGGCATTACCTTTACACCGTCAAGGAAGCATAAAAGTGTCCGCCAATTCTGCTAATCAGAATTGGCGGACTGAATCAGGCTGACCATTATTTCTCACACAAATGTGTAACATATTATTTCTGTACATATCTGTGACAGAAAATGGTCAAACATAATATATCACAAAAAAATAATACACGGAAAGGTTGACTAAACTATGTTGAAATTACCTGTTAAAGTTCATATTCCTCTGGGTAGTGTTACCGAGTTCCTTTTAAGAAATACCAATCTTAACATAAAGGAGATTATTCCGAAAGCTGTCGCCGATTATATCAGAAGAAATACCGGCGAGAGGTTGACGAAAGGTAATATTCAGATATGTGAGAAGAACGATAAAATTCCTACATATATTACGGTTTATTTTGACTCAGGAGATGCAGAAATTATCAATTTCCTGAACAATCTTGGCGAGAAGAAGATATCTACCGCTTGCCGCAATATCTTTGAAGCTAAATTTGTAAGTGAGAGATTTAATTTTCTTGCGGATAACCATTGTTTTATTCCTAATGAAATCGAGAGAAAAGCTGAGCTTACACTTTCTGATATTATCACAGATGTTACCACAGGGAAAGATTTCAGAACTACTATTGCTGATTTAGTGAAAGTCTGCGGTCAGCAGAAGAGAACAGATTTTTTTGTAAATGATTTGTATTCAAGGCTTGGCGATGCTGGAGTTTATATTACAACACTTGATGGTACGCTTTGAGCAGAGATGATTTTAAAGAAAAGAATAAAGTCGTTGAAATTGTTGTTTGTAAGGTAGAGGATAATAAAGATTGACAAAAATAATAACTCTTGACAACTTCAAAACAATATGCTATGGTATTTACATAGGGATTTTCAAGACAATCAGGAAGTCTAAAATTGATAATAAATTGGTAATTTTTAAATCGGGCAAAGCTTGTTTTTAGGCTCTATAAAAGGGTTTGCGGACATTTTCTCGGCGGTCTGCAACACCCTGATCCCCAGTTCAAATCTGGGTCGCGCCTCCAAAAACCTGTCCGATTGGGCAGGTTTTTTTATTTATAAATATAAATTGTTTGTAATGAAAACTAAAGTTTTTTAAAAATTTGACGATATAATTAATAGCACTCTTAATAAAATTCCTAAATAATGGAGGGCATATCGTGGAGAAGAAATCAACATTACGTGATTTTATTTTAAAAAATGTGTCATTTGACAGTGAGGAAAGCCAATTTATATTAATGATGAGGCTTTATTATATTATAACTGCTCTTTATATAGTCGCTTTTTATATTTTTACTGCAATTTCAGGTTTAATTAAAGAAATGCCGGTTATATTGATTTGGCTCCCACTTCATGTTGCTTGTTTTTTCACCACCTACAGGTGTGGCAGAAGACTGGTGTTCCATATTTTTTCCGGCGGTATACTGACTTGGCTTATGTACTCTGTGTACCTTATGGGTGAAGATTATGGCGCCCATTACTTTATCTACCCCCTTATGGTAATTTCTTTCTTTGCAACATATAAGAATTTTATTGGTAAAGCACTTTACATGTTATTTTTATTAGGTCTGAACATTGCTCTGTATTTCTACGGAAAAAGCCATGTGCCTGTTGTTAAAATCACAGAAGAGCAGGGTGATGTAATAAATATAATGTATACAGTAACTCTTTTTGTATGTATGTTTGTTATCTGTTTTATTTTCAGCAATACCAATCAGTCAGCTCTTGAAAAGTTGAATTTGTACAATAAACGGCTTAAAAAAGAGGCAGAAACAGACGCACTTACAGGTCTTATGAACAGACGCAGTATGTATAAGATACTTGAGGAAAATATTGATGTTACAGATTCAATGTTTTCCGTTGCTATTGGTGACATTGACTTTTTTAAGAAAATCAATGATACAAAGGGACATAATTTTGGTGATGAAGTTTTAAAAAGCTTATCTGAATATTTTGCAAATGCTATGGAAAATAAAGGCTTTGTGTGTCGCTGGGGCGGAGAGGAATTTCTCTTTTTGTTCCCCTCATGTGATATTGATACAGCTTTTGAATATGTTTCTGAAATTAAGCGGCATATCGAGAAAACACCTATCACTTATAAAGATGAAACTATTAGTGTTACTATGACCTTCGGTGTTGAGGAGTACAAGTCAGAGTTGCTTATAACAGAGCTTATAAATAAGGCTGACGATAAGCTGTATGCCGGAAAGACCTGCGGCAGAAATATGGTTGTTAAATAATTAATATTATTAACTTTAATAATCGGAGGCGTTTATGAGTAATGGGAAAGGTTATAATGAATATCCGGAGCTTTTGACCGGAAACACCAGAAAAATTGATTATACATCCGACAAGGAAATTGTGCTTAGCGATTATTCTTGTGAGGCATTAATTGTGTGGCATTTTAATCCTAAATCAAAAAGCTTTTCCGACTTACCTATTGCACCTAATCTTAAATATCTTGAGGTAAATTTTTCAAATTGTACAAGTCTGGTTGGCTTAGAAAAATATCCTAATCTTCAAAGATTGGATTTGAATTATTGCACTAAGTTAGAAAATTTTAATGGCATAGATGCTTTGTCAAAGGATATATTTTGCTTGTGGATAGACCATTCGCAAAAGTTAATCAACCATTCAGAGGTTGCATTGTTACCAAATCTCAGGACTTTGGGGTTGCACTCCTGCGGTACGATTCAAAGTCTTGATTTCTTAAGCGGATTAAAGAAATTGACAGTGTTCATGTTTATGAATACAAATGTTGCTGACGGCAATATGAACCCATTAATTGAGCATACGCCAAAATTTGAATTTGTATCATTTTTAAGCAAACGTCATTTTTCACATAAATACAAGGATGTATGTAAGATACTTGATTTAGAATTATAAATAGTACATTAAAAAATTCTATTTATATAAGGTGAAAAAACAAGCCTGAAATAGAAGTTGATTTAAGAGTTATTAACGAAAAAATCAGCCATGCAGTATTTTCCTGTATGGCTGATTTTGCTATATGCTGTATTATATTTTAAATAAAAATAATCAGATGTTATACTGTAAAATTATGTTCTATACCGGTAAATCTGTTTTTTGAATATAAGCCGTTGCCCTCAATGGAATACCTTAATTTAACATTTGAAGTGATTTCCGGATATTCCTTATGTACAAGCATAGTAAGGTGCATATAATCATTTTCTGCTGAAAATTCAACCTTTCCGCCATTTGCGGTAAGTGAATTATAAATATTAGCTCCTGAACTGCCATAGGCGTTTGTAACAGACACGCCTTCTCCTTCATCAATTATAAAAGATAGCTGTGAAATATCATAATGGATTTCCGATTCAACAGTGTTAGTATTAGCGTTAAACAAAAATTCATATTTACTGTAGTTTTCAGATAGTTGAGTTTTATTTATTGAAAAAGAGCATTCTATTATTTCGCCTTTTTCTGTTGTATGAGTGAAACAGTAAACATTATTGTCACTACCCGTTGATACAACGGTTGTATCGGATTTACTTAATTCATCTTCAAAAAAACAGGGGAGAGCAAACCCGCTGATTATGGCAACTGCCAACAATATAGAAACAAAAATAACGATTTTCTTCATAGTAAACCTCATTAGTAACTATCGCGTCCGAAAAGACTTTCGTCATTATCTATCCATTCCTGAACATCAATAATTCTGTATTCATCTTTGTTTTCACGAACTATTACTTTTTCGATACCTGCATTAAGCACAGTGCGTTTGCACATGGAACAGGGCTCAACCTTTCCTACAAGCTCACCTGTTTTTGCGTCGTGACAGGCAAGGTAAATAGTTGCTCCAATCATTTTAGAACGTGATGCAGAGATAATAGCATTTGCCTCAGCATGAACAGAGCGGCAAAGCTCATAACGCTCACCACGCGGGATTGCTAATTTTTCACGAACGCAGCCAACATCACAGCAGTTTTTTCTGCCACGAGGAGCGCCGTTATATCCTGTAGAGATTATTTCATCATTTTTTACAATTATTGCGCCGAATTGTCGCCTTAAACAGGTGCTGCGTTCACAAACTGCCTCAGCAATATCAAGATAGTAGTTGATTTTATCGCGTCTTTCCATCAGAATCCCCTCCGTATTACACTTTTATACTTATATTAAAGCATATTTGCATTATTTTGTCAACAAAAATTCTTTTTACAACTGGAAAAAATATCTGCAAAACTCTTGACTTTTAATGGCATGTTATGATATAATATACAGGCAGTTTGGTATGCGGATATGGTGGAATGGCAGACACGTCGGCTTCAGGTGCCGATGGTAGCAATACCGTGCAGGTTCAAGTCCTGTTATCCGCACCAAATTTTTTATTGTTTGAAGTTTGCGGTATGTGTTGTATTATTAAAAAGTAAAAAACAACATAGAATAAAACAAAATATAACGAGGTGTGGCTCAGTTTGGTAGCTTTTTGACTGACCGCTGCCTGTGGCAGAAAAAGGGAAGGCAAAAAGGCGCAGCGATATGAATAATAATACGGATCTTAAAATTAACGTGCCTGATATAAAATAAAAGGAGAATCTTGCAAATGACAAATAATGTCAGAAATGTATACGCATTGACTCGTAACGGCAACGCTCTCACAGACGAAGGTATGACCGATGCAACTGAAATGCTCAAGAGAGACTACGATATTACAGAACAGCTTGTTTTCTCACAGGGTATGATTTATAATGACCCTGTATATCTTGCAAAAAAGTTAAAGAACGATGTCCCGACAGCCGCTATAATCGTGGTTGAATTCGACAGAATGTTCGGAATCGCAAATGATAAAGACATTCAAACAATTGCAAACGACCTCGAAAATTATCCTGATGCATCAAGCTGGGAACTGCTCATGTCGTTATGTGAAAAAGCAAGTTCTGAAGATCAGAATTAAACTAAAAAACAACAATACAATGCAGAATTGAAACACATTCTGCATTATATATGCGGAGAGCCCTGACGGCAAAACGTGTGATACGTAGTACGTAATACCTCACACCTGCAGATGTCCATCCTTCTGCCTCCGCTACATTTTAAATTATCGGAGTGTG
>JAZUOE010000145.1:0-2452 GCA_045604505.1 Ruminiclostridium sp.
TACGATCCGACTTGAGAGAAACAAAAAACTCTCACACCTCCTAAGGTTCAGAAAAACCAAAATCTATTATCTTAACTTAAGTTCTATACAGACGATTAAGGCAATTCTGAGATACAGTTCCTGCTGAAAAGGGATTGTAAATTTAACCGGAAAGGAAGGCGAGTCCAGTGGCTACAAGTGAATTAACTCCAGTTTCTAAACCTTTATCGGGCGTGGGCTTGGCTGTTCCGAAAAGGCTGTTCTGAAAAATCTTAGCTTTTGATGTCTGACATCTTAACAGATTTTTAAATCGGCGGATTTACCCGCATACTCCTTTGAACAGCGGCCCTGACTGATAAAGAACCCAAAACTGTATGGAACGTGAAGGCTGTTGCAGTCATACCGCAAACTATGCGTTACATATAACATTTTACAGAACGGAGTGAGTCCAAAAGTTACTTAATCCATTCTAAAAAATTCTTTACAGGAAGGTATACTCCGATGTACTGACATTAATTTGACCTGATACTTTATTTATAGGAGTTGGTTTCTATGAAACTCTTTAATCCCGCAAAATAAATCAGGAAGGTACAAACCGATGCACTAATGTAAATTACAATTGAATATATATTGCTAAAGGCTGTACGATGGTGCAGCCTTTTGAGTTTCTGAGAAAGGCTATGCAATGGAAAAAATACAAAAACTAAGAGAAATAATCAATAACGCTCACGACATCTGCATATTCACAGGCGCAGGTATAAGCTGTCCTTCGGGCATTCCCGATTTCCGCTCTGCAAATGGACTTTATAATGAAAAAGCCAAAGGTAATTACTCCCCTGAAGAAATAATTTCACACACTTTCTTTACACGTTTCCCCGAAGAATTTTACAGCTTTTACCGTGACAAAATGATTTATGAAAACGCTCAGCCGAATAAGGCTCACCTGTACTTTGCGGAGCTTGAAAATAAAGGAAAAAATGTTACGGTTATTACGCAAAATATTGACGGCCTTCATCAGAAAGCCGGTAGCACAAATGTAATTGAGCTGCATGGCAGTGTACACCGCAACTATTGTATGAAGTGCAGAAAATTTTATGATGTTACCGCTGTTACAGGTTGTGAGGGGGTGCCTCATTGTGATTGCGGCGGCATGATAAAACCTGATGTGGTGCTGTATGAGGAGCAGCTTGATGAAAGAGCAACCACCGCAGCAATTACCGCCATAGGAAAGGCAGACACAATGATAATTATAGGCACTTCTTTAGTTGTATACCCTGCCGCCTCTTATGTGAGATATTTCAGCGGCGAAAACCTTGTAATACTAAATAAAAGTGAAACAAGCTGCGACAATATGACGCAACTTGCTATCTATGATGATATTGTGAATATTGTGGAGCAGTTATAAGAAAACCCCGCTTTTGGCGGGGTTTCATTATTTTTCTTCACCTGAAGTAATTCTAAGCGGAATTTTTCCGCTCTCAATAGATTTAAAGGACGATGTGTCCATTATACCTGCTGCAAAAATAAGAATAATTTCAAACATTCTTCTGAAATATTCAAAAGCTCTCATCTTAAATCCTTTCCCGTTGGCTTTTTCTATTAACATTATTATAAATGCTTAATGTGTTAATTATGTGAAAAAACGTTATGTCTTTTATTAAAATTTTTCTGTCGGTGTAACCCTTCGGACCGCTGATTTGTCTTATTTACAGAAACGTTTCAGAGTATAAAAAAGGAGGTGCCAAAAATAGACAACAGCACTTTCACACAATACGTAAAGAATTTTCAGCCAACTGTTTTCCGCGTTGCTTACAGCTATGTTAAAAATGTCGCTGACGCAGAGGACATAACGCAGGAAACCTTTTTAAAGCTGTATAAAAGCACAGACCTTTTTCCTGCTGACGAAAATGTTAAGGCATGGCTCATTAAGGTTGCCGCAAATATATCTAAAAATCATCTCAGCTCTGCATGGATAAAGCGTAAGGCAACCCTCAGCGAGGATATCCCCCTTAATGATGCGGCGGATTACGCCTTGCTAGAGGCTCTTAACCGCCTTAACAATAACTACCGCATAGCAATTTATCTGCACTACTTACGCAAAAAAACGGACAGGAAAACCTGTCCGTTTCGTTTACTGAATAAGTAGAACTTACTTGAGTTCAACAGTAGCACCAGCAGCTTCGAGCTTAGCCTTGATTTCTTCAGCTTCTGCCTTAGCAACGCCTTCCTTAAGAGCCTTAGGAGCTGCTTCAACGAGTTCCTTAGATTCCTTAAGACCAAGACCGCAGATATCCTTAACTGCCTTGATAACGTCCATCTTCTTTTCGCCGAAAGATGCAAGAATTACGTCAAATTCTGTCTTTTCTTCAGCAGCTGCAGCAGCACCGCCAGCAGCAGGACCAGCAGCTACCATAGCAGCAGCGGATACGCCGAATTCTTCTTCTAATGCCTTTACTAAATCGTTGAGTTCTAA
>JAZUOE010000146.1:0-7003 GCA_045604505.1 Ruminiclostridium sp.
TTTTTGGAGGAAATCAAAATGAAAAAAACGGTAAATGTAATTGAAAGAACCTTAGAAAAGGATAAAAAGGATTTTATCACAGTATGTAAAATAGCTGAATGTTCTTCAATGGTCGCATTGGCAATAATTATTGTTGCAGCAATAGCTATCGGAATTATGGCAATTATGCATATAACAGGCGTGGCTGATGCAGATAAGGAATTCGGCTCTGCAAATGCTGTTCTGACTATGATATCAAATATGATAATGCTGACATCTATCGGAATCGCTCTGAAATTCTCAGCAGAAATCTTCAACAAGCTTAAAACAGGCGATACCCCTTTTCAATGCGATATAGCCGATAAAATCAAAAAAGCAGGAATTACCCTCATTGCTGGAACCTTTGCATCCACAATATTTGATGTCATTTCAAGCATTCTTATCAAAGTCGGAATAATAGCGTCCACAGAAAGCCATGAAATTGTAGTAGATGCAGACTATGCGCTTTTCGGCGTAGTACTTATGGCTCTTGCTTACATATTCAACTACGGCTGCAAATTACAGCAGGAATCCGATGAAACAATATGAGGTGAAATATGGCTATAATTTCAAGACTTGACCGTGTAATGGCGGATAGAAAAATTTCACTGAATGACCTTGCGGAAAAGGTAGGTATCACCAACGTAAATCTTTCCAAACTTAAAACAGGTAAAATCAGTGCTATCCGCTTTTCTACCCTTAATGCAATCTGCGAGGCACTCAATTGTCAGCCGGGAGATATACTTGAATATCAACCAGGAGAACAGGAAGAATAATATAAAGAATAGCAAAAACGGCAGTACCGATTGGTACTGCCATTTATTTTTATTCTTCTTCGCCGTTTGCAAACTGACTGGGGTGTCTTGTAAAGAAATCGACACGGGGTTCAAGGAATTTCAGCTTGTGGTCAGCATTATTTGTAAATGCACCCATTCCGTCAAAAATCTTATCCCAGCTCCAGAAATCCTTACCAAGCTGTAAATATTCAAGGAGCATTTCTGTACCCTTAGGTGCCATAGGGTGAACAAGCACTGCGGCTGTTCTAATCATGTGGAATACCTGAATAAGGGTCTTTCTTCTGAGTTCATCGTCCTCATTCTTATCTGCATCGCCTAAGTTCTTTGCCATATACTTGCTCATCTTTCTGATGTAAGCGTCAAGAACGTAGGTTGCCTGATGGAACTCAAAACGATACATAAAGCGTTCGTAATCAAGAATTGCCTTCTTTGCGTCTGCAAGTACCTGTTCATCAATCTCACCTACAGGCATTACACCGTCATAATGTTTCTGACAAGTATAGAAACAAGTACGGATAACTCGGTTAAATACGTTAGAGAGAAGGAAACCGTCCTTTACTACAGGGTCAGGTGCATTTTCATCAGCCTGAGGATTTAAAGGCTTGGGCATAAAACTTACACTTCTCTGTCCTAAACCTAAACCAAGATAGTGCATTCTGAGCTGTTCAGGTGTGTAGTAATCTAAAAGGTCTGCAGCCATAGGCGGCTTGATGTCACCGGAGCTTGATGCCTTCTTATCAAGGAAAAGAATGTGGTTGTTTGCACAAAGGATAGGTAACTGCAGTTCGCCCTCAGGTGGGTCAATTGTATTTTCGCAGTCCTGAAGTGCCATAAACATACCCATTTCAGCAACACCGTAGAAATAGATATTATCCGCACCGATAAACTGATAAACCTGTGCGTCCTTTGAACACCAGAAGTCCTTCCAAAGTGCCTTATCTCTGCCCTGCTGTTCAAGTGCAGCAACAGTAAAGGAGATAGGAGCCCATAATGATTCAGGCCATACCCAAATTGTCAGCGGGTCTTCATTCTCAAGAACGGGAGCCTTTACACCCCATTCAATATTACCTGTAAGGCGGAAAGGAACTAGAGTCTTACCTGTTCTGAAACGTATGCCGTTTGCGGAAAGCACTGCGGTAGCCGCATTCATTTCATCAAGAGTCTTGAAAACAATGGTGAATGAGGGCTTTTTCTTTTCCTCTAAAAATTCGTGAGGAGGCATCTGATTCTTTACTGCCTCATATTTTTCCTGTAATTCATTCTTGATGTGAACTACAGGGTCCTTTAAAAATTCATCAATTGTCTTTGATACAAGCTGACGAACATTCTTCTGCTTTGAAATCTTCGCAACATATTCCTTTAAAAGCTCATTGTATGCAGGAAGGTCAAAATACCAGTTATCAACGTCCTTCATAACAGGAGTTTCACCTGTAAGTGTACTCTTAGGGTCAATGAGATTTTCAGGCATATACTGATGTCCTAAATCACATTCATCTGCATAAGCTTTTTCAGAATTACAGTTATCAACAGGGCACTTACCGATAACCTGTCTGCCGTTTAAGAAACAACCTGCCTTTTCATCATAAAACTGCTTTGTGGTAATTTTCTTAAGTTTGCCGTTTTCGTAAAGCTTACGGATAAATCTGTCAGAAACCATATCATGGATTTCAGCAGTCTTGCCAAGACCTGACGCGCCAAAAATATTAAGGCTTATCATGTAGTCGTCAAGAGTTTTCTTCTGTGCAAGATGATTTCTTTCAACATAATCCTGAATTGTACCTGTAAAGCCTGTTTCCTTACAATACTTGCGGTAACCCTCTGCAATAGGAGAGCCATAGCAGTCTGTACCTGAAACAAAGATTACATTTTCATCGCCTAAACGGTCACGTAAAAATCTTGCATAAACGTCTGCAAATACGAACACACCGCCGATATGACCGAAATGAAGTGTCTTGTTACCGTAAGGCATACCGCCTGTAATTACAGCACGTTTAGGAAATTCAGGACGGGGTATTTCATGCTTTACAAATTCTTTTTTGTCGCTCATTTTCTTTTGTCCTTTCGATTAATTAAGTTTATCGAGGCTCTTTTTGAGTCTTGCTAAAGATTCTTCTTTGCCTAAAACAGCCATAAGCTCAGTTGCACCGCCGGGTGTTACAGACATACCGGAAACACCGATTCTTATAATCCACATAACCGCACCCGCCTTGATTTCCTTTGCCTCTGCAAATGCCTTAAGCTCAGCAAAAAGTGTGTCGTTATTCCAATCGGAAATACCCTCAATTACAGGAATTGCCGCTGTTAAAACGTCCTTAGCCATTTCAAGAGTTGTCTTATTCTTCTTATTTACAAATAACTCTGTATCATATTCAGGAAGTCCCTTAACAAATTCAGCCTTTTCATTCACTTCAGGGAAGGTAGAAATTCGGGTCTGTACCATTACCGCTAACTTTTCATCATCAGCGAATGCCTTTAACTCATCACAATAATAAGGCTTTGCCATTTCCATAAACTTTTCAAGGCTCAGCTTTTTAATATAGCTGCTGTTGAACCAAAGGAGCTTGTCATAGTCAAAAACAGAGGGGGACTTGCTAATTCCCTCAAGGGAGAACACCTTTTCAAGTTCCTCAATTGTGAAGAACTCCTCGTTTGTATCCTTAGGGCACCAACCTGTGAATGCCATATAGTTGATAATTGCCTCAGGGAGATAACCGTTTTTAACCAGCTCCTGAAAACTTACAGAACCGTGACGTTTTGAGAGCTTACTTGTAGAACCGTCCTCATTTTTACCCATAATTAAGGGTAAGTGACAGTAGGTAGGTCTTTCCCAACCGAAAGCATCATATAAAAGCACGTATTTAGGGGTTGAAGTAAGGTATTCGCAGCCTCTTACAACGTGAGTTACACCCATTAAATAGTCATCAATAACGTGACAGAAATTATATGTGGGGAAACCATCTGCTTTAATTAAAATCTGGTCCTGCATTTCGCTGTTTTCAATCTCAATATGTCCGAAAACAACATCATCATAACCTGTGCTGCCCTCTAAAGGCATTTTCTGACGAATTACAAAGGGCAAACCTGCCGCAAGGTTCTTTTCAACCTCTTCCTTTGATAAATCACGGCAATGACGGTCATAACCTGCACCGATTTCTCCGTCCTCATGGAGCTTATCAAGTCTTTCCTTTGTGCAGAAACAGTAGTAAGCATAGCCCTTTTCCACTAACTGCTTTGCATATTCCATATATATACCCTTACGTTCGCTCTGAATGTAAGGACCGTTTGGACCGCCAATGTCGGGACCTTCATCATGCTGTAAGCCTGTCATTTTAAGAGTGCTGTAAATAACGTCAGTAGCACCTTCTACATAACGCTCCTGGTCAGTATCCTCAATACGGAGAATAAACTTGCCGTTATAAGCTCTTGCAAGGAGATAAGCATAAAGAGCTGTTCTTAAATTTCCGATATGCATAAAGCCTGTAGGGCTGGGCGCAAATCGTGTTACAAAATCTGCCATTTTATATTAATCCTTTCTAAATTTATTCGCAACAATACATAGTATATTATATATAAAAACAGAGGATTTGTCAACTTGTTTTTGTTAATATAAAAGTCGGGTTACGCTCCGAACCCGACTTTTACTTATTTTATATATGGCAATAAAGCCTTAAATGCGTTTTCCACTCTTATGCGCTGTTCATCGCTCAGTGCGTTCAGCTGCTCAGTTAATGAGGCTTTTTCATTTGCGTTTTCACCAAATAAGATATAATCCGTTGACAGATTCAATGCCTCTGATAAATTTATAAGGGTTTCCAATGACATTGACTTTATCCCTCGCTCTATCTCATAGATATAGTGAGGTGTTACAAATACTAATTCCGACAGCTTTTCCTGAGAAAGACCGGCTTTTTTCCGTTCTGCCTTTATCCTTCCGCCTATTTCAACTAAATTCACGTCTTCACCGCCCATATATAAATTTGATTCTCTACACATAGTATATAGCTGTCAGGTACAAATTAATACTATCTTTTGGCTATATTAACTATAGCATTTAGCTATAGTTTGTGATATAATTGAAGTCGAAAATACAAAACAATAAACGGAGGGAACAAATGAAGAAAAAATCTTTATGCACAATGCTTATAGCGGCAATAATGATGTCTATGACTGGTTGCGGCGGTAATACCGATACTCCCGCAGTAACCGAAGGCGGCGATGTAACAACAACTGCTGCTGTTGAAGAAAGCACTGCTGCTGTTGAAACAACCACAGCAGTAGAAACTACAGTTGAAACAACAACCACAACTGCTGAAACCACTGTTGAAACCACCACAACAAAAAAGGAAAAACCAAAGGAGCTTTTGAACGTCGGCGGCATCCATTATACTATGAATGACCATATAGTAGTCGCTGTAAATGAGAATTTCTCAACTTCCTACTATGTTTATGACTCTGTAAATGACACTTTATCTAAAAAATTCGATATGGATATAAGTGCATCTGTAGGTAATATCGGTATTTTTTGTTCGGGCCATGATAAGCGAAGAATCGCATTGCTTGATAAAGGCAGAACTATCGTAACAGCCAATGATGATTATTTGATTTTTGCAAATAATATCTACAGCGGACTTAGAGCAGGTGAACCTTTAATCGTATCCAATATTCCTGTAGGTAAGCTGGAAGAAAGCTTTTCGGGAAATATTATGAACTTCGGTTTGCTTGGCACAGACGGCGAATGGCTTTACGAAATGTCAGGCGATTACAGCATCTGCAAAGGAGATGTAATATCAACAAACGCTTTGGAGGGCGCTAATTATTACGGTTTCGGCGAGAGTATGCTGATTGAAAAAGACAATAAAATGTATGCCTATTCGTTTAAAACCGATATATTGAAGGAAGTCGGCACAGCAACAAGACCTATAGCTCTAGTAGCTTTAACAGAGGATTACGCAATTATAAATCTTGGTAACGAACTTATAAAATACGATGAAAAAACAGGCGAAATCGAAACGCTCTACACTGCAAAAGGTCATAAGATAACTTGTTACGCAACCGATACCTATGTAAAAATATCTGACGGTTCAGAACCTACCAGATATTTAATTGACACAAAAACCTTTAAATTATGCAGCTATGATTTTTCCGAATATACAGACGCAAGTATAATTGGCGGTAACGAGAACTTTGTTGCTTTTGAGGCAACTAATCCTAACGGTGATATATATATTATCGTTATGGATAAAGACGGTAATATGATTACAGACCCTATTAAAGGAACATTGTTTTCTGTGAATGGTATTGCGGCTTTTGAAAGAGAAAACTGTTATATTATCGGCTGCGACGGCGATACTTACATAATCGACAAGGCAACAGGCGAGATACAGGAATGGTACATCCGCAATTATGTTCATAAAAGTGGCCTTGCCTTTGCCGGAGAACCAGCTTTCGGCAACTGCTTTCTTTTCAATGTAGACACAGGAAAGCGTTTTGACATTTACAAGTAATCAAGCCGAAAGGCAAAAATAAACGGAGGAAAAAATATGAAGAAAAGAATTTTAAGTGCAATGCTTATGGCGGCAATAATGCTGTCTATGGCGGGTTGTAACGGCAGCACAGATACTCCCGCAGCAACCGAAGGCGGTGAAGTAACCACCACAACAACTGCAAAGGAAGAAGTGGAAGAAACAACAACCACAACAGCCCCCGAAACAGAGGAAACCACAACAACTACAGAGGCACCCAAAGAATTTCCAAAAATCACAAGTGAACCGACCGTTCGCGGCGATTGTATGTATTTTAAAGCAGACGGAAAATATTATGTCTACAACATAACCGACAAGAAAATGTACGAATACAACGGTGAAGGCAGTCTGTATGGTGCTAACGGAAAAATCGTATCAAACGGTTATCCTTATAATCTTGAAACACAGGAAATTTATGATTGCACACTTTTCCGTACTGATTACGTTCATGCATATAATCCCGCTTATAAAGTTGAAGAAAGCTTTGACGGAAACACTTATTATTTCGGAATTATTAATAAAAACGGCGATTGGGCACTTCCTATGTCATCCGATTATGCAATCTGTGACTTAGCACCTCAATACACATATAATATTAATGGCGCAACTTCTTCTTTAGTGAAAATTGATGGTGAAACCGTTTATGATTATAAGAATGACAAGATA